>CAYSOI010000473.1:0-3641 GCA_964432425.1 uncultured Opitutales bacterium
ACAACCACAACCTCCCGTTAAGCATTTGCCTTAGGTCCCTTACGTCCTTTTGGTCCTATTCAACCCAACCATGAAACTTCTCCAAACCACCCTCCTTCTCCTCCTCGCCCTCTCGGCCCAGGCCGCCGATCAACCCAATGTCATTCTCATCATGGCCGACGATTTGGGCTACGGAGACCTGTCCTGCTACGGCAGCCAATTGCAAAAGACTCCCGTGCTCGACCAACTGGCCAAAGACGGCATTCGGCTGACCAGTTTCTATGCGGGAGCCACCGTTTGTACGCCTTCCCGAATGGCGTTGCTCACCGGAGCCTATCCGGTTCGTTGCGGCTGGCGAGGTGGAGTGGTTGGCTATGGTATCAAGACCTTCAATGGCTTGGCTCCAGAAGCAGTGACCATCGCCGAGGTCTTTCAAAAAGCAGGCTACCGAACCGGTCTTTTTGGTAAATGGCATTTGGGGGATTCGAAGGAGTTGCTCCCCATGCATCAGGGGTTCGAAGAAACCTACTATATTAATAAAAGTAACAACCAGACCAAACAACTCTGGCGAGGCGAAGAGATAGAATCCGAACGCTTTGATAACAGCAGGTTGACAGAAAATTTCATCAAGGAAGCAATCGACTTTGTGAAAGCGAACAAAGACCGACCTTTCTTTGCCTACCTTCCGCTCTCCGCTCCACACTTTCCCGCAGATGCTCATCCAGACTGGAAAGGCAAATCCGCCAATGAAGCCTACGGAGATGTGGTCGAGGAAATGGACCATCGCATAGGTGATCTCTTACAAACTCTCAGAAAGGAAAAGTTAGAGAAGAATACCATCGTTGTCTTCACATCCGACAACGGTCCCGAACCTGGCCAACGGAAATGGGCCACAGCCGCACCGTACCAAGGTCTAAAATGGAGTGCACTGGAAGGTGGAACTCGTGTCCCCTGCATCGTACGCTGGCCAGGGAAAGTACCAGAAGGACAAGTCAGTAATGCTCTCACAGCAGCCATCGACATATTACCAACTCTGGCACATGCCTGTGGCATCCAATTGGACTGTTCCTCTGAGGGCAGTCCAAAAGTGGACGGGGTCAACATCTGGGATTCACTCATTGGAGTTCGTGACCGCCCTCACCAAAGGTCGGAACTGATTTACTGGCAAGGTTGGGCCATTCCACAAGCGATAAGAGTCGGAGATTGGAAACTCTACGTGGATGTAATGAAAGCGATTCCGGAAACCAACAAAGGTCCTGCTCTTTTTCTACTCTCTAAAGATCCCGGAGAAAAAAATAACCTCGCCGATAAACACCCGGAAAAAGTGAAAGAAATGATGGCTTCCCTAGAAAAACAACTTACCGAAATCGAAGCCAACCGCATCCAGCTCGGAGGTCGCCCCATCAACAAACCCCCAACAAAAAAGAGAGGAAAATGGCTGGAATGAAAGCCCTGACGATTCTCCCAGCACTCCTGCTTTGCGGTATCACCTTCGCCGAAACCCAAAGCCCGCAGCTTCAATTTGAGCAGGTCACCATCGCCAATAAGAAGATCCACGAAAGCAGTGGTCTGGCTCATAGCTTGCGGTACAAAGGATTGCTCTGGACGCACAATGACTCGGGTTCCAAGGCTGTGGTGTATGGAGTCGGCCTGGATGGCAAAGATCATGGTGCCGTGAAAATCAAAGGGGCCACTTCCGTGGATTGGGAAGACATGTGCTCCTTTTACAAAAACAAAACGCCCTACCTTTTGATCGCAGATGTTGGCGACAATAAGGAACGCCGGAAAAACCTGACCCTCCACATTCTGGAGGAACCCAAACCAGGCACCAAATCGGTCGAGGTGCAGCAAACCATCCGTTTCACATACGAAGATGGCCCCCACAATTGCGAATCCATTGCCGTGGACCGAAGTACAAACACGGCCTACCTGGTGACGAAGAAGAAGGAGAATGAATGTGGAATCTATGCACTGCACATTCCTCATTCCCCTACCACAAAAACCCTGAAGGCCAAACGCATCGGCACCATCCCGGCCTTCCTTGCCACCGGAATGGACATTTCCCCGGACGGCAAAAAAGCCGTCATCGTGACCTATCTTCTGGCTCTCGAATACACCCGGAAAACCAACGAAACCTGGATCCAGGCATTTGCAAAAAAGCCGACCATTCTCCAAGTCCCACCAAGATCTCAAGGCGAAGCCATTTGTTACGGTCTGGATAGCAGCACCTTGTACCTCACCAGTGAGAAGTTGCCAGCTCCGTTGTTTAAGTTGGTACCCAATCGGTGAAACGTTGGAGTTTAGCCTTTAGGCGATAATCACCTGGCACAGCAGGCTATGCCATTGAAAGCGGCTGCGGGCATCCGCAGTCCAAAGTGCTTCGCACGGATCCTTTCTTTCTGGCTTTGCCCACCTTGGAATGCGGAAGCCTTGCTGCCGCTTTCCGCCATGTAGCCTGCTGCATGGCATGGTAGACCTACACTCTATCTGAAATCAACTGGGCAACGGCTGGAACCTTCGCCCGCTCAAGAGAAGATAGGATAACCAATCCATACAGCTGCGAGACAAGACTGACAGCTGCATTTCTCACATCCGTAACTTTCGGCAATTCGCCAGCTTCAATGGCATCCGTAAGGAGCTCTTCAAACAACCCAACGAAGTCGGCATGAATCTTTTCCAAATAACTCTGTACGCATTCTGGCAGGATGTTTCGCTGATGCTGACAGGCAACCACAAGACAGCCACAGGGCTGACTACAATCAGAGAGAAACTCTGAATAATTGCGAATGATGCGGCGGATTTTTTCCAGAGGGCGACTCTCCTCATCTACCCCATCCATGATTTTGGGAAACTCCTTTTCCCGATAAGCTTCGAGGCATTTGAGGAAGATCGTTTCCTTATTACCAAAGGCTCCGTAGAGGCTGGGGCGGTTCAACTTGGTCGCTTCACATAGGTCACTCAAGCTGGTCTCTGCATAGCCTTTGTTCCAGAAAAGTTGCGTAACTTTCTGAAGGATTTCCTCTTCATCGAATTGTCTTGGTCGAGCCATTAGAAATTATTTTTTACCAATCAGTACAAAAAGGGTTGACGAATAGCAAGCATTCACTTTTTGTACCGATCATTACAAAATCCACCATGAGTTATTCAATCGAAAACAAAACAGCATTAGTCACCGGAGCAAATCGGGGTATCGGTAAAGCGATCGTCGAAGCGTTCCTTAAACACGGAGCCGCAAAAGTTTATGTAGGTGTTCGGAATCTGGAGAAAGCTTCTGGTCTGGTAGAACAATACGGAGATCTGGTCGTTCCCATTCAGGTAGATTACAACAATCCTGCCTCCATTGAAGAAGCTGCCAAAACTGCCAGCGATGTCGAAGTAGTCGTTTCCAATGCGGGGATGCTGAACTCCACACCTCCTCTGGCCGACAACGTCATCGAATCCTTTGAAGAAGAGTTACAAGTCAATGTCTACGGACTACTTCGCATGGCAAAATCTTTTGCTCCTGTCCTCAAGGCAAATGGCGGAGGTGCCTTCGTGCAGCTCAACTCGGTAGCTTCCCTACTGAGCTTCCCGGACTTTGCGACCTACTGTGCTTCCAAGGCTACGTCCTATTCCTTTACCCAGGCATTGAGAGCACCGTTTGGCGAACAAGGCACGGCTCT
>CAYSOI010000474.1:0-3626 GCA_964432425.1 uncultured Opitutales bacterium
CAACTTGCCGCCCGTGAAGCCCTGAGGCATTTCATCATTGAGTACACCTTGGAGTTTGTGGAAGTCCCACCACCACCTCCTCCGGAAGATGGTGCTCCATCCGAAGATGCTGAACCAGTGGAAAGCGATTTAGACCTTCTCATGCCAGGAGCCTTAACCGGAAGACGTCCCAAAGGTGGACGCCAGGAATGGCAAGTTCTCGGTCGTCGCGAAAGAGCTGCACTCAATGAAAATTTTGCACGGGAACTTCCCCTCGAATACCGCTCCATTCTCAAGAATTACTACGAAAGGCTGACGGAATGAATGTTTTGAATGACGAAACACCCAAATACCCAAATACCCAAAGAAGCCCGAAATCCGAAAACCGAATCCTGCGAATCTTTCATATCTGGAAGCATTGGGTATTTAGGTCCTTGGGTATTTGGGTATTTGGGTGCTGCACACCCATTTTCGCTCAATCCTCCTCCGACGGTGCTCCTGAGCTGACCGTCGAGGCTTCCACTGCGATCAACAAGGGGCTGGAGTATTTGTTGAGTACACAGAAAGAGGATGGTTCCTGGGATACGAATGGGGAAGGAGCACATGCCGTTGGGATCACTTCATTGTCGCTGATGGCATTTATGTCCAATGCTCACTTTCCAGGCTTTGGCCCGTATGGAGATCAATTGGACAAAGGGATGAAATGGTTGCTGAATGTTGCCAAGAATTCTCCCAGTGGATTGCTGGCTTCTCCGCATGGTGGACATGCGATGTATGAACATGGGTTGGCCACTTTGGCGTTGTCCGAAATCTGGGGAATGGCTCGGGATCCTGAGGATGATGATGCGGCACATCTTGCTCTGAAACGGGCGGTAGATGTCATCTTGCGTTCCCAAAATCCCGGAGGCGGTTGGCGTTATCAACCTCAGTCGGATGGGGGAGAGGACACCTCCTGCACCATGACTGTGTTCCATGCTTTGGCTTCGGCTCGGCAGGCAGGCATCGTAGTGCCAAATGAGACCATTTCCAAGTTGCTCAATTATCTCAAGGACGCCAAAGACCCGGATACCGGAGGCTTTACCTATGCACCCAGAGGAAGAGCGAATCCAACTTTGCCCTGTACTGCAGGAGGAGCCTACATCGCACAGTTGGCCGGCCAGCGGGATACGGAGTTGGTGCAATCCGCATTGCGTTATCTCAAAAGCCAGGCTCCCAAAATCTTCACCAGCATGAATCACTACTACTATGGGCATTATTACGCGATTCAGGCCATGGTACAGGCTGGAGATGAGGAGTACGCCGAGTGGTATCCTCAAATTCGGGATGCATTGATCAGTAAGCAGTCTGCCAATGGAGGCTGGATCAAAGGTGTCCGATCTGGAGGAGGTGCAGTTGGAACTCCTATGGCTATTATTATTTTATCCACACCTCATCGCTACATCCCCATTTATCAGAGATAAACAATCTGAACAGGCCTATGAAGATTGACCTGAAAAGACTCCTTGGATTCATCTGCCTTTTTCTGACCTTTCAAGTAACCTTTGTTTTCTCCACAGAGATACCTCAAGATAAGATTTCGGACCTTCAGGAAGAGCTGACGGAAGCCACCACCAAACGTGGTTCTACTACCAGTAAACGCCGGGCTTTCAAAAACATTGCCCGGGATGCCGACAGGTTGGTGGACCGTAGTCCGGATGCCGCCAACCGTTTCGAGGTTTACTCGATCAAACTCGACAGTCTGAAGCAACTTTTTGCTTTGGATGATTCGAGTCGGAATCTGGACGCTCTGTTTGAAACCTGCAGACAATTGGCCGAAGCTCCAGACGAGTATGCAGCATTGCGACTGGAGGCCGACATGATGCTTTCGGAGGCTGAGTTGTCACGGAACAATGCGGATCTTCAGGAACGGACCAAAGCTCTGGCAACGATTGTACAAAACTACAAGGGCACTTCCGCCGAAGCCAGGAGCCTGATGATTGCTTCCAGAATTGCTCCCAAGTTGGAGGCATTTGATCTGGAGAGGGAGATTTTCCGGACCATGCGAGAGAGGTTTCCTGCGGATCATGAGGTGATTGAATTTCGTCGAAATCAATCCAATGCCGCCTTGCTCGACGTGGTTTTTCAAGGAAACTTCAAGCGGGCGGATGGCACGGTTTTGGCTTTTCCCGTAGATCGTTTGGGGCATAGTAGTCTGTTGTATTTTTGGTCAAAGGAAACTCCTGAGATCGAGCAACGTCTGGCCGATGTAAAGGCACAGCAGGCTCAGTTCCCGGGACGTTTTAGAGTCTTCAGTTTCAATCTGGATGAACTGCCGGACGCTGGAGAATCTTTCCTTCGGCAAAAGGGATTGGATTGGACGGCATTGCATTTGCCGGGTGGTCGGGAAAGCCCAACTTATGCGGCCTACGCACGGGAAGATCCCTGTGCCATCCTGGTCAATGCCCAAGGACATTCCCTGGTTACCAATGGTGCCTTAAACAAAGGAACATTGCCGCTGATCCCAAGAGTGGATGTGGAAAAACACAAGGTCGAGGGTGGGGCTTCTTCTTTGGAGCAGAACCTCGATACAGATCGCTATCATGCTCAATTGCAGTCGTTGTTTATCGGCGACTTCCTTGTTCATGCCCTGGAGCCAAGTCCGGGGAATTTCGGCAGGCAGACATTGGATTCAATCCGGTCGTGCTTTGTGCCTCCTCCTATTCGCTTTCGACATACTCCTGAGCATGTTTTGGAAAATTACAGGAAAGCGGACAAACTTTGCCGTGAAGCTGCTGCCAACAATCCTAATGCTCCGGATCTTTGGCGAATCAACAACTGTCGCATCATTGCCCTGCTGGGAATGTGGAATCTGGAGACCCATCCAGCCCACCTTGAATCAGCAGTTGAAATTGCCAACTCGACTTTGGAGACGAAGATTCCGCCAGAAGCTCAAATCATTCCATTCTTTTGCCTGGCGAAAGCAAAGATTCGCCAAGGTGAAGCAACACCTGAATCCCTGCCAGGATTTGTACTGAATGGAGTTGAGCCGAAATATGCATCCGGAGCTGCATTGGCCGCGGCCACTCTTGTCGCCATGGATGCCCATGCTCAGGAAAGTTTTGCCACTTGCCGAAAGATGTTGCTGGAGAAGCACTCGCAGGTTCCATCACTGTGGCCTGTAACCAACTTTTTGCGGGACCGCCACCATCGCTATCGGGTCTTCCGTGCAACCCACAGTCGATTTGGTTTTACTCGGGCAGAACGTCATGCGGTTGGACGCAATGTGGCCGCCTTGGATGAACCTGCGGACACCTCCCGCATCTTTGAGGCTAAACTCAAGACTCTGGGAGGGGAAACACTTCAACTGCCTCAAGCTACAGAGGGAAAGATCACCCTCATTGCTTTTCTCGATGTCACCTTGGATGAGTTCGCCAAGAAGAATCAGGATTCCCTGATGAAGAAATTCATGTCGATTCAGGAGCTGAACGACGATGTGAACGTGATGGTCGCCTTCCTTTCTCAAGATGCAGAGCAAGTGGCCAAGTATGTTGAAGCGAAGGAGTGGACTTGCCCGGTTGTCATGGTTCCCAATGGGCTGAACAATCCATCTCTGGTTCGTTATGGAATCCTTTCTGCTGATGTTATGCCCAACGTTTTTCTCTTACGCC
>CAYSOI010000475.1:0-3617 GCA_964432425.1 uncultured Opitutales bacterium
GGTTGTACGCGGAAGACGATGTCTTTTATACCATGTACCGTCATCGGAATAACAAGATTCTGATGATGAAGTGTGATGCTCGAACTGGAGATCGAATCAATTTCCAACATCATGGAATCCACAATCTGACCACATTGCCGCCGCGACCTGGAGCAGACTATCTCCATCATGAATCTGGTCAGACACAGCTCCTGGTGCGAAACGAGAGACCTGTTTCCCGCAATGCCTTTTCACTGATCCTGGCAGGTGAGCATCTGATTTCAGGCCATGATGGATATGTGATGGCCAGCAATGCAGAAAGTAATGAAGAAGTCTGGAGAGCCAAAATGGACGGAAAAGCTTATGGATTGGCGGCAGCGAGAGGTAAGTTGATGGTTACCACGGACAAGGGTACGGTGTATGGTTTTGGAGGGGATCCTCAACCCGTGAACTCCCCTGCCCCGAAGGTTGCTGACAGACCTGAACGAACAGTGGACACTCAGCTACTCCAAAGACTACAGGACGCAGGCATGGATCGAGGTTATGCATTGGTTCTGGGAGATCCGAATGGGATAGTCTGTAAATCGCTGGCGAATACCACCAAGTTGCACATCATCCATGCTCCAGAACCCGGAGCCAACATCGGGAATCTTAGGCAAAGGCTGCTAGACACGACTTCGCATTACGGGTCCCGCATTCATCTGCCCAATCGAGCCAAGGACCTCTCTTTCGCGGACTACTTTGCCAATGCGATCATTTTGACAGAAGAGTCCCCTTTTGAGACATCTGAACTCTTCCGAATGCTTCGTCCATGTGGAGGAGTTTTAACATACACTGGAAAAGGTCAGACTGCATTCAACAAAGTGCAAGCCAAACTGGCTGGCATCATTGCGAAAGGTAAGGCGAAAGTGGAAGACGGTGTGATTCTGCGGGAAAGGTTGCCGGGAGCTTTGGATTGGGACTCCGAGGAGTTGATAGATCGCAGAGTCAAATGGCCGCTTCGGCCTCTTTGGTTTGGCGGGCCTTCTACGCAACAGGTGACGGACAACAAAAATGGAAACCACCGGCCAATTGCTGCTTATGGCCGATATTTCGTGTTGGGAGAGGATTCCTTAACCGCGGTTGATGCCTACAATGGAGCGATACTTTGGACCCGACCAGTTCCGCCACGTTCTCCGGACTTAATATCTTCCGGGGGCATTCTGTATCATACCGAAAAAGTGTGGTCGAAGGAGATTCGGGATACGCATCGGAGAAGTGTTCGTGTGAATGATCAGCATGTGTATCTGCATCTACACAACGGGTACTTTCATGGGAATGGAATGGGTGTGATGATTCTGGATGCAAAAACCGGAAACCAAGAGAATGTATATGCCCCTTATCTGGAACCGCAGGAGATTCAATTGCATTCGCAAATGACCTGGGAACTGCAGGTTGATGACGAGCACTACGGGATACTGCGATTGATTCCCAAGGGTAAGGAAATTGAGGTGCAATTGGAGACAACGGATCCAGTGCTGACCGATCAGGATGGTTGGGAGATATTCATCGATTCTAGACCACCGGAGAAACGGTTTGGTTTATATGAAGAAGGTGTGGTTCGACTGAATGCAAAACCCAAAGAAAACCTCCGCATCCCATGCCCGGAAAGGGGGCTTGGGTTTGCGGCAATCTTAAGTTCCTATGATGGTAAAGCAGAGGAACGTATCCAAAGGAAGTTCCTGTTCTGCGATCATACAGCAGGAGGTCTCAACAATGGATGGGCCAATATCCGATTGAAAGGTTCTCCAGCCGGGAAACCCGATCTCATTGTCGGCACCTATGAAGACTTGCCCAAGATCCGAAATGTGATTGCTGGTTTCCCCAAAGGGATTGATCCATTGATCGCGAACCAACCCAGACTCCACCCTCTCACACTTGAGCCAGGACCTCGCATCTTTCGAACCGGAACCGGAACTTGCGGCGGCTTTGACTTTTCTGCCTCCAGTGTGATCAAACGCAGTGGTGCGGCAAAAGTGCTTGGGATCTATGACTTTGAAGAAGACAGCGGCTTGCATACATTTGTCGGGGTGTCTGCAGGTTGTGGACCCACAACTTTGACGTCGCAGGGGTTGCTGATTGTATCTGAATCCAAAGCCCGTTGCGTCTGTACCTTCCCTTTCCGAACCACACTGGCCATGGCTCCGACATCCCGGCGTTTGCAGGAAGATTGGGCCATTTTTTATGACCGGGATGTGGACACCAGAGTACGGCAAGCTTCCATCAATCTCGGAGCAGCGGGAGACCGAAGAGATGAGGGTGAGAAACTTTGGTTGAGTTACCCCAGACCCGTGACTCAGGAAGAAGCGTTGGGATATCCAAAGTTGCCTGGGACGAAGACGGAGGCGTACTTGTCAGGAGTCTGGCCAGTAGCCAGGCAGGCAGGAATGCATGTCCCTATTGAGGTAGAATTTGAGGAAGGCGGAGGACCTTATCGTTTCAATGCAGACCGAACTCCGGTATCTGCCAAGGAGCATCCATGGTTGTATGCATCGGGCTACAAGGGGATTCAAAAATTAAAGGTCAAAATGGATTTCCTGAAACCGATTATGGCAGAAAAAGTGGCTCAATCGCCAACCTTGGATGGGAAACTGGAAGAGAAGGAATGGCCTTCCCCCCAAGCTCACCTGGAACAAACTCAAACAGACGTCTTCTTCACTTGTGATAACGAAAATTTGTACATCGCCGCTCATCGCAAACCTCCCCCTCTTGAAGGGAAATCTAAACGTCGTGGAGAAGTGGTCTGGACTGGAGCCAAGGAAGGGAAAGATGCGGACATCTGGGAGGATGATTCCTGTGAGATCTTTTTGACGGATGGAGTATCCGGAAAAGTCGTCCACATAGGTGGCTCGGTCAGTGGAGCCAGGTATGATGATGTCAATGGAGATAAGTCCTGGGACGGAGCTTGGGAGTTCAAAACTTCCACCGGAGAACAAGGACTCACGTTTGAGGCCCGCATCCCCATGCAGGATCTAAAGAAGGCAGGCTTGGACCCAAGTACTTTGGAAGTCAATTTCCAGATCAATCGGGATGCCAGAATGGCAGAAGCCATTGCATTCCTGGGACCTAAAGGAAGAGAGCGATGCAGTAATTTTGCCCCACTGGGATTGGGTAGAAAGCCGGAAATCAAACCTCGGGAATTTCAGGTTAATTTGCACTTCGCTGAACCTGAAAACCTCAAAATCGGCGAACGGAAGTTTGATGTTTGGGTTCAAGACCAAAAGGTACTCAACAACTTTGATCTGACCGCAGAAGCAGGCAGTTCCCATCAAGCAGTTGTGAAAGAATTCAGCCAGATCACGGTCTCTGATCACCTGGAAATCTCCTTTCAAGCAAAAGTCGGACTTCCAATCATCAGTGCGGTGGAGATAAGGGAGCAAAATTAGTTTCGACAATCCTTCCCGGAATCGACTCAACTTTGAATCCTATGAATCTATACAAACTCTTCGTCACAACACTGGTATTCACTGCGACTTTGCTCGGTGAGGATAAACCCAATATCGTCTACATCATTTGCGATGATCTTGGATATGGAGATATCCAGTGCCTGGCTCCGAGCACGAGCAAGATTCCTACGCCGCATTCGGACAAGTTGGCTA
>CAYSOI010000476.1:0-3613 GCA_964432425.1 uncultured Opitutales bacterium
ATTTCGCCTACGATGGGCAGGTTCTCGTCATGCGGCAAACACGCCAGACACACAAGTTGATCCGAAAATTATTACGGCAATATGGGGTAAAGAATTAAGGGCGGGTAAATCCTTCCCTGCGTTGTCGCTCAGGGGTATTGTGCCCCAATCAAGTCCTCGTCAGGAGAGGCTTTTTAGAAAAAGATACTGAAACCCAGTCTCAAAAAGAAGAGTGTGTTCTATTCAGTTTGCATCCAGACTTTTTGAGACTTTCACCCAATGAGTGCAGTACTGAATTTTCCTGAAAAGAAAGAGAGCCCAACCCGCGATCCTCGGGAGGACCCGATTATCTGTCTGTGTCACAGTGTACATACCTCACAAATCAGGGAAGCCATCGACGTCAGTGGTGCCCAAACCTCTGAAGAAGTGGCGAGTCTGACTCGTGCTGGAAATAGTTGCGGGGCTTGCCGTTGCAGGGTTGAGAGGCTGATCGCCGGCCTGCCCGTGCATTGTGGTCCCTGTAGTTATTGCCCAGGTTGCGGCTACATTATGAAATTTTGCAGTTGTCAGAGTGCCTGATCGGGAACAGATATAACTGCTTCACCTGATCAAAACATATGCAAGGAAACGAACAAGTCATCGAAGCACTCAACGCCGGTCTTACCATTGAACTGACCGCAATAAATCAATATTTTATCGCATCCAAAATGTGTCGGGATTGGGGTCTCCACACCTTGGCAGACCATTTTTACGCAGAATCCATTGAGGAAATGAAGCATGCGGATGAGGTGATCGACCGCATCCTCTATCTTGATGGAGTTCCCGAAATTGCACGTTATGACACCATTCTAGTGGGCAAAACTGCCAAAGAGCATATTGAAAATAGCCATACCCTGGAAAGCAAAGGTGTTGCGACTTACAACGAAGCCATCCAGATTTGCCTGGATGTCAAAGACGCTGGCAGCCGGGATCTCATGGAGCGAATGGTCGTAGAGTCCGAAGAAAGCATCGACTGGGCAGAAACTCAACTGGACCTGATCAACATCACCGGTCTGGAAAACTACCTGGCTCAACAAATCGGCACACCTCCCAAAGGGTAAGCCTCGTCAGCTAAGCAAGAGGGTAGTGGTAATCAGCGTAACTTGGCTCCCAATTTAGGTCCATTGTCGGGTGGCATGGATTTATGCCACTGGATCAACTCTCTGGAAAACTTTTCGACCAAGCCCTGATGTTGTTCCGCAAGATTTTTCTTTTCGCCAACATCGGAGCGAAGGTCGTAAAGCTCTGGCTCTGAACCATCGTACTCACAGAGGAATTTCCACTGCTGGTAACGCATGGCCAGGTCCGGGAGATCTTTATCACCATAGAAACTGTCACGATCAGGAGGGCGACGGTAGTAGATGGGGGCCACACGGGATTGAGTGGATTTTCCGAGTAAGGTATCTGCAAGTTCTTCGCCGTCATAGCATATCCCTGCGGGGACAGGAGTACCAGTGATTTTCAAGAGGCTGGGAACCATATCGATTGCAGAAAAGACAGAATCCTCGTTAGGCTGGCCAGCCATATCCTGATGCAACAACCCTGGTCCCCAGGCAACTAAGGAAGACCGAATCCCGCCTTCGTAGAGATGTGTCTTGTAGCCGCGAAAAGGTCCAGCACTGCCTGCCCCCAATTCGGGACCATTGTCAGAACAGGTGAGAATCAGAGTATTGTCTTTCAACTTTGGGTTTTGTCGAATGTGGTCGAAGAGTTTCCCCAACTGGCGATCCATCTCCTGAAGAACAGAAAGATAGAGCTCTCGTTTGTTCTTCCCCCATTTGTCAACAGGAGGCCAGAACGGGCTGTGCACATCGTCCGGCCACACATTGATATAGAAGGGCTTGTCCGCATGTTGAGCTTTTTCTACAAACTGAAGAGCTTCCTCAACAAACCCTCCTGTGATCTTCGAACGTTGCATCCAGCGAAAACCTTTGCCCAGTCGCTCTGCATCCCCCCAGATTCTTCCCGCTTTCTCTTGGCCAGGCTTTAAGGTAAGCGGTAATAGTTTTGGTCCCATGCCCTCAAAGTTGGTCAGGGATTCATCAAAGCCATATTCGGTAATGTAAGGCGCATCATCCACATTCCTCTGGCCTCCCATGTGCCATTTTCCAAAGTGGCCTGTAGCATATCCGGACTGCTGTAGTGCTCTGGCCAACATGGGGGCTTGAGGGTTCAGCCATTGAGCCATACCTCGCTGATTGTTATGATTCCGGTTACTCAAGTAAGACGTGATCCGCCAACGTTGGGGATATTGCCCGGTGGAAATGGCGGTTCTGGATGGGGAGCAGATGGGAGAATTTACGTAAAATTGTTTAAACCGGATACCTTCGGTGGCAAGGCGGTCAATATTAGGTGTTTGGGCTGCGTTGTTGCCAAAACAGGAAAAATCCCCCCAGCCCATGTCATCAATGAAAATCAAGATAATATTGGGTCTGGTATTGGCCGAACAGGGGATGGATGTAAAGATGGCCAGAGAGAGCAGGATTGAGAAGGTTTTCATAGCTATGCAGGTCAAACTGATCGGAAATGGAGCATTTGACAAGCTCTCCTCAGGATTTCCGATTGATTGAATGGATCAGGACAGGTAGATGAGAGCTGAAAAACTGCATCATGTTCACCATATGGAAGGCATCTCTGGCTCAAATCCTTTACCTTTATGAGGAGAAACGGCCAAAAATGTATTGGTTTTTTCCAATCCTGTTTGTGTTCTTTATCATTCTGAACATCGCCTGTTATTGGTTGGCGATGTACACTGCGTATCCGGAATACATGGAGAGCCAGGAGGCCAAGGAGTATGTGTTGTTACAGTATCCGGTCGGGTTCCTCGGTGCGGTTTTTGACAGCTTGTCCTTCTTTGTCACCATCTGGATCATTCGCCGGGCTCTCGAATGCACGAAGCTGACGGAATATGTCGGTCATCTGTCTCTGGATGCTGTCATTGCCGTAATTGCTACCTTTTGGGTATTGTTTGTCTTTACCTGGGGAGGCCAGATTGTATCCATGGTGGAATCCATCAACTCTGAAGCTGTCCCAGAAAGTTTTTCTGATCGAACAGGGAAAACCACGCTACGAGTCCAAGAAGCCATTGAAAACCCGGTTGGGAACTGGAAAAATATCTACTTCGGACTATTGATGGGCATTTCTGCATCCCTCCCTACGTTTGCCCACATTACCCTCTTCCTGTATTCCTCCTTGGCAGCTATGTCGAAAAAGCTACGTCCTAAAGAAACCAGCCAGGAAGCTGTCGTAGATTAGGACGCCACGGAGGTAAAGCGTGGGTATTGAGGAGAGCCACTGCTTGATGCCAGGTCCTGATTCTTTAAGTGCCCGTTCCGTGGGTATTGAAAATTCAGGCATTCGCAAAATTCAGGCATACCCAGCTTAAATAAAAAAAAAAGGATAGACACCAAATCGTGTCCATCCTTTCAAATTACTAGCTCTTCAGGAGAGTTGAGAGCAGATATCCAGCAGGATTTACAGTTCCCGGATTTTGATGTTTCTCCAAGCGACTTCGAAGGGGCCGGTGCCTTTTTTGATGCCGTGTACCTGGAGGCCGATAAAGCCTTTGGGGTGGGATTTGAATTTTTCTTCGTGG
>CAYSOI010000477.1:0-3600 GCA_964432425.1 uncultured Opitutales bacterium
AAAGATCATCACTATGCTCCCAGAGCCAGTCTGGAGTTTTTACGGGAAGACCTGGAGAAAGAGGTGGGAAATAGTGGTAGGCCGGTCATTCTCTCTTTTCATCTACATCCTTTCTGCCCCGAATATGATTGGCCGAAGGAAGATTTGGATGCCTTCTGGAAAGCTATTGCGCCATACAATGTGATTGCCCTGTTCCATGGCCACACCCATGGATCTCCACCAAGTAAGCGAATGTGGGACGGAAAACAATTTGGTCCCAAGCTTTCCAATGGGATTGATCTCTTCAACCCGGACGACATTGGGGCTTCCAAAACAGATCGCAAAGATCCCAGCAAAGGCGTCGGGCTTTACCACGGCTTGTTGTATGTGGAACTGATTGACTGTGCAGGGGTGGAGAATGACCAATTCATTGTTCGAAGCTATGCAACCAAGGATAATTGGAGCACCCACGGTTGGCATACCACCTGGAGCCGAGCCGTCGACGTACCTGACTTGAGCACACAACTCAAGAATTGATACCAATTTAAATAAAAAGTTCCGTCACGATCCGACCATGCACATCGGTCAGGCGGAAATCCCGGCCAGCATGGCGGTAAGTCAACCGTTCATGATCAAGACCCATTGCATAGAGAATGGTCGCATGCAGGTCATGTAAATGTACTTTGTTTTCGACCGCTTCGTAGCCATATTCATCCGTCTTTCCGTAATTGATGCCTGGCTTCGTGCCTGCTCCGGCTAACCACATGGTGTAGCCTTTGTTATTATGACCTCTGCCATCCTGGGTCGGGTCATCGGGAGTGCGGCCAAACTCTCCGCCCCAAATGACCAATGTGTCTTCGAGTAAGCCTCGTTGCTCCAGATCCTGTAGTAGTCCGGAGATGGGCTTATCCACTCGTTTGGCGGCTTGTGGCATCAGGCGGGAAACAAATCCATGGTGATCCCAATCCTGATCAGTGATTTCAATAAACCGGACTCCAGCTTCGGCAAAACGACGGGCAAGTAAACACTGGCGACCGAAGTTGTCTGTTGGGCCTTGATCGACTCCGTAGAGGTCTAGGGTTTTCTTGGATTCCCCAGAAAGGTCCATCACTTTCGGCAACTCCGTCTGCATACGAAAAGCCAGTTCATAGGACTGTATCACGCCTTCCAATTTTGCTTCATTGCCCTGCTGACCGGAAAAGTTGCGATTGAGGGATTGGAGAATGTCAAGTTGCTGCCGTTGATTATCGAGATCCAGTCTTGGATTGGTCAGGTTTCCGATTTCAGCGTCCTTGATCTTTTTCTTGGCATTCCCAATCGAGGTGGCCTGGTAGGAAGCGGGAAGAAAGGCACTGCTGTAGTAGCGACTTCCGCCAAGAGCTGACAATGGATTCAGGGCAATGAACCCTGGCAAATTCCGGTTTTCCGTTCCCAGTCCATACAACACCCAGGAACCAATGGATGGCCGGACAAACTGAAAACTCCCCGTGTGCATCTGCTGAAGAGCCTGGGGATGGTTTTCATTGTCGGTGTGCATGCTGTTGATGACGCACATTTTGTCCGCCTGAGTCGCAATGTGCGGAAAGAGTTCGGAGATCCAGAGTCCCGATTGCCCGTGTTGGGAAAACTGCCACTGCGATCCGAAAAAATTGCACTTACTTCTCCGCCCAGGCTTGTTGTTGTCCTTTTGAAGCTGTGGCTTGTAGTCAAAGGACTCCATTTGCGATGGTCCGCCCCGCATGCACAGAAAGATGACGCGTTTCGCCTTGGCAGGAAAATGACTTTGCTTCACAGCCAGTGGGTTCTCCAGAGCACTTGCCTGATGAGCCAAACCTGCAAATGCTGTGTAACCAAATCCGGCTGACATGGTTTTCAGAAAAGATCTTCTGGAGTCATTTGTGAAAGTTGCCGGATCCATGATTTCAAAAGAGTGTGCAGGATTGGGTGATTTTCAATTATTTTAACGAATGTGTCGAAACTCTGTGCTGGCTAATACAGCCTGGCAAAGGTCCACCCATTTGACTTCATCCGCATTTCCCGAAACAAATTTCACCATGTTCGCCAGTTCTTTTTCAGTGGGTGTTCGGGCGTAGGCTAATTGGAATAAATGATAAATTCTGGGCAGAGGGTCTGTAGATAAAGATTCCAGACGCTGGGCCAAGTAGGTTGCCTGCTCGATCACCCATTCGTCATTCATGAGATAGAGAGATTGAGAGGGAACGGTGGTCTCATTGCGATTGGCGGTGAGGGTTTCCGGATCGGCAAAGTCAAAGAGATCCAGCATTTCCGGCAGGTTCCCTCTGGCAATGGGGAGATAAACACTACGGTGATTGATCCGCATTTTCTCCTGAGACAGCTTTGTTTTGAAATTCAATTCAAACTCCTTGAACTCGTCAAACTCTGCGACCAGAGAACCTTGCAAAGGCTTGCGTTCCAATTGTCCACTGACGGCCAGAATTGCGTCCCGAAAAGGTTCCACTTCAAGGCGTTTGACCGGCATTCTCCATAACCACTTGTTCTCTGGATCCTTCTCAAAGTTTGCTGCATTGGGTTGGCTGCTCATCCGGTAAGTTCGGCTCAGAACAATCGTGCGGATCAAGCTCTTTATCGACCACTTGTTTTCGACGAAATCCGCGGAAAGATAGTCCAGTAGATCAGGGTGAGATGGCTTAGCTCCAGTATTTCCAAAATCATCGGGAGTCGTGACAATTCCCTGCCCAAACAATTGCTGCCAGACCCGGTTCACAAACACTCTGGGCGTCAATGGATTGTGGTCACTGGAAAGCCAGTGAGCCAGTTGCTTCCGACCGCTTTCGTCATCTCGTATTGGAGGCATTCCCGGAAGCTCCAGAAACCTCAAATTTCCACGGGGGACAAAATCTCCGGGTGTGGCAATCTCACCTCGGATGAACAATCGGGAATCTTCCATCTTGTCCTTATCCCGGGCTGACATGGCGTAGGCTGGCTGCGGTGGGGTCGCATCCTGGATGACAGCCAACTCCTCATCCATTTCCCTGATCCTCTGGTCCCAATCTTCGATTTCCTTTTCCAGCTTTTCGAGGTCGGCATTGAGCTCTGTCCAGAATGTTTCTTCAGCAGACTTCAGCTTGCGTTTGATATCCGCAACTTTTCGAACCACCCGGTAGCGATCTCTTCGGGCTTCCCCTCGTTCTCGAATCTTGGCGATGACCGCTGCACGGTGCGTCCTGGCATCCGTCCCCAATGCATCTTTTCCAATGATTCTGTATTCCGAATCATTGTTGACATTCCAATTCCCAGGAGGGCCATAGCCGTATTGAGTTAGCGTACTCCGGAAAATGCCTGCCAGGGCGTAGTAATCCCTGGTGGGAATCGGATCAAATTTATGATCGTGACAGCGTGCACAGGAAACTGAAATGCCAATGATCCCACGGGTGATAACATCAATTTGTTCATCAATGACATCGTTGATAAACTGCTCTTTTCTGGATTCCTCCACCGCCTTTGGGCCTAATGCCAGAAATCCTGCAGCAATGCATTGTTGATCATAACCTTCTTTGGATGGATGCGGAAAGAGGTCTCCAGCAATCTGGTGTTTGATAAAGGCATTGTAGGGAAGATCCCGGTTGAATGCGGAAATTA
>CAYSOI010000478.1:0-3598 GCA_964432425.1 uncultured Opitutales bacterium
AGAAGATGTTCTTGATGGAAGTAGTTACCATAGGAAATGATTTGAACCACGAATGCACACGAATGAACTCGAATGAAATTTGTACAAGCTAACACAAGTCGATGGATAGACTTAAAGTGACAAGCCAGCCTTCTTCTTTCGCTTTTTGCTTCCTTCCAATTTCTCTCCGATCCAAACATTGATCAAGGATTGTCGGGGAACACCGAGTCGATTCGCTTCTGTATCCAATTGATCCAGCATCCAAACGGGGAAGTCCACATTCACTCTCTTTAATTCCTGTCCGGGTCGAAAAGCTTTGGATAGGTCAAGGTAGTCAGTGATATCGACATCACCATCATCAAAAATTTTGTCTAAATCTTTAGCCTTCATAGATCTTCATCTCTCCTTTTCTTGCTCTCCGAACAGAGATAATGCGAATTCCCTGATCCCGAATTGTGTAGAATGCCACCCATAGTTTGTCATCCAATTTGGCCAACAATGCAAACCTGGGTTCATCGTCTGATTTCGCCGGAAAGCCAATACCGTCTGAATCCTTCCAAAGCTGTTGAGCGTCCACAAAGTCAATGCCGCCACCAAATAGCGTCAATTAGAATGATTGGTTGCAGTACACCTTTCGCTCCCCCGTTCCACAAAGACGAGATTTGAACCACGAATGAATTCGAATTAGTTGAAGTGAGAATCTGCGATCATCTGCGTAATCTGCGGATGAAAAAACACAGAAAAACAAGCTGAGTTACTTATCAATCTTTCTCAGTTTGAGGGAAGCGTTTCCGTTTATCGCTATCAATGGGCTTGGCAGTTCTTCGGCTCCACCATTCATGGGCTCGATCCTTGTCGAAGGAAGGATTGGGCAGGGGCATACGGGCGAGAACATCCTGACGCCAGACATTCAGCTTGGTTTTCAGGTCGGCGACTTTGCCTTTCCGTTCTGCAATGAGGTTTTGAGACTCCCCTATGTCCTGTGCGAGGTGGTAAATCTCCACATCACCAGTTCCATCCAAATACTCGATCATTTTCCAATTTCGTTCACGGATGGCCGAAGCGGGGCGATCATGGTGATAATGAGGATAGTGCCAGTAGAGGGCGTTGCGGGGCAGCTTAGCATCAGGAGAGCAAAACAAGGCCTTAAGGCTGAGGCCGTCAATGGTCTGCGTTTTGGGCAATGTTCCACCGGCGACTTCGACGAACGTAGGATAGAAATCGTGGGAGATAGCAGGTTCTGCACAGATGCTGCCCGGTTTGACCTGACCGGGAAATTTGACAACCATCGGGATGCGGATGCCACCTTCATGAAGGGAGCCTTTCTCACCTTTCAGTGGTGCCAGGCTGGAGACAATGTCATCGGCGTGAGCTTTATAATCGTATCGACTGTAAAGACCGCCGTTGTCGGAGGTGACTACGATCATCGTGCGTTGGGTAAGCCCCTGGGCCTCGATTTCATCGACCACTCGGCCAACCTGTGCGTCCACTTCCTCCACCATGGCCGCATAGACGGGATGAGGAAGCTCACGCTTTTGCTCCTTGGACCGTTTGCGATACTTTTCAACCAGAACCGACTTGCTGGCCAGCGGGATATGCACCTGATAGGGGGAAAGCATCAGGAAGAAAGGCTGGTCCTTGTGCTTGCGGATAAAATCCTGACAGAGGTCCGCTTCATAATCTGTGCGAAACTGATCGGGCTTGGGGGCAGGAAGTTCCTTGTTCATGCACCTAAACTTTCCCGGCAGGTGGGGGCCGTTGATCTCCGCGGCGAATTCATACCCTTGCATGGCAGGGCCGAATTTGTCACCCCGTCCAAGGTGCCATTTCCCGACATAGCCGGTCCGATAGCCAGAAGCTTGGAGTGTTTCCCCAATGGTAATGACATCCAATGGCAAAGCCATGGTGGTTTGGGGAGTGATCACACGTTCGAAAGGACGCCAATGTCCGGGAATGTGGGCGGTAATCCCGATACGTGCCTGATTCTGACCGGATTGGACAGCACAACGAGTTGGAGAGCAGACAGCTCCTGATGCATAAAAATCAGTGAACCGCATGCCTTCGGAGGCCAGCTTGTCGATGTGTGGGGTATCGATAAAATCGTTGCCGTAGCAACCAAGATCCCCCCAGCCCATGTCATCAATAAAGATGAACACGATGTTGGGGCGGTCCTTTGCTTGTGTCTGAAGGCATAGGATGCTGCTCAGAAGCAACAGCGTGATACGGAGTAGTCGAACGATCCTATTCGTGGTCATCAGGTATTATTCCGTTTGGTTGCTTACTGGTTAAAGAGGAGATAGGTGCCCGATTTGCCGGACACTGCGATGTCGGTTTTGCCATTTTTATCAAGGTCGGCTGTGCGGATAAACAGCCCTGTACCGACACCTTCTGCAATGAGGTGACGGGTGAATTTCTTAGCCTTGGAATCCCAGGTGTAGTAATACATCGCAGGTGGCTCAGCAGCACCGGGGTCTCTACCGGAGTGGGCACGGACACGTTTGCCGGTAATGAGGTCTTTCTTGCCATCCCCATCCAGATCTACCCAGGCAAGGGCGTGGGCTTGCGACCAGCTCTCGTCAATGACGTGTTTCTTCCATTGGGTCTTGCCGTCAACTGGTTTCAACTGCTCCATCCAATAGACTCCATAACCATGACCAAACCCCCAGATAACATCGTTGCGTCCGTCGCCGCTAAGATCAGTAACGATCATGGGGCAACTGGCGTGGCGGTATTGCCAATCTTTGTGCAACGGCCATTCCTTTGAGAACGGATCTTTGGCGGGACGTTCGTACCACCCGTCCTGAAAAAGGATGTCTTCGTGGCCATCGCCATTGATGTCGCCAAAACCGATTCCATGGCCATTGGAGGCTCCGATCATCACTTTCTCCAGCATGGGATTTGGGCCACCGGACTTGAATTTCCAGACCAACTGCGGGGACTTGGGAAACCAGCTGTTGGCGATGTATTCGGGCTCTTTATCCCCATCAAGATCCCGCAGGTAGGTAATCTCGTTGCGGGCAGCAGTCACGGCGAGTTGGTGCTGCTTCCAGAGCTTGCCGAAATCAAGCCCCTCTTTGCGGGGGTTCTCGTACCAGTAAACTTCCTGGGGAATGAAACTACCCGCGACGATGTCGAGCCAACCGTCACCATTCACGTCAAAGGCATGCTCGCCATTGTTTTCCTGATAGTCTTTGCCAAACTCGGCAATCGCCCGGACAGGACGTGACACATAATCCGGCCCGGCATACCAGTTGCGACCGGCACTGACATCGAGGATGCCGTCATTGTTGTAGTCAGCGATTTCGCAGGCTTCGTTGGGGTCGATGGCAAGAAGCTTCTTGGTGAACTTCAGACCAGCACCAGATACGATTCCCGGAAGGAGCGTGAGTGCGATGAGGGATGTGGAAATGGAGGTGTGCATTGGTAAATGTGTGTAAGGTTTGAATGGATCGTTTGGCCATCATTCTGTCAATGCTTTGAAGGCAGGGTCTCTGGATTCCGGCTGGATCGGAAGGATGGAGGTTATGAGGATAGTGATTAAGAAACTGGTTCTGGTGAAAGGGTTGATTTGAACCACGAATGGACACGAATGAACTCGAATATTGTAATTTGAAATTTG
>CAYSOI010000479.1:0-3596 GCA_964432425.1 uncultured Opitutales bacterium
CAGTACGGAGAAAAATGGGGTCGCCATTGGCTGGACCTCGTACGCTATGCCGAGACCAATGGCTACGAACGGGACAGCGACAAGCCCCAGGCATGGCGTTACCGCGATTACGTAATCCGGGCTTTCAACGAAGACAAACCCTACGACCGCTTTCTCCAGGAACAAATTGCTGGGGATGAACTCCCGGACCGTACTGGCGACTCCATCATCGCAACCGGCTTTCATCGCCTCGGAACCTGGGACGATGAACCCGCCGACCGGGAGCTGGCCAAGTATGATTACATCGACGACATTCTTCGCACCACTACCGAATCTTTCCTCGGGCTCACAGTTGGCTGTGCAAGGTGCCACGACCATAAGATCGACCCCATAACCGCCAAGGACTATTATAGCTTTCTCGCCTTTTTCCACGATATTTCCCCCCACGGCAAAGGGAACACGAACTTGGTCGAGATCAAACAACCGGACGACCTGGCCGAATTCCAAAAACGCAAGGCACAGAAAACCCGCCAGGAGCAAGACCACCGCCGAGCCATCGCCCACATCGAAAAGAAGTTCCGGGATCTTATGGCCAAGAAGCATCCCGAAGTGAGAATCCCCGCACCAGATGCCCCGACCACCGTGCAAAAAGGCCAAATCCTCCACATTATGCCCGATGCCCGCCAAACTACACCGATCTGGGAATACACTTTTCAAAATCCAGGAGATGACTGGTTTGAAATCGGCTTTGATGACAGTAAATGGGACACAGCTCCAGGTGGTTTTGGTCGCAAAGGGACACCCAATTCCACTGTACGTACAGACTGGCATACCAGTGGAATCTGGCTCCGCCGAGACTTTCGACTTACCGACATCCCCGAAAACCTCACTCTTCATTTCCATCACGACGAAGATGTGGAGATCTACCTCAATGGCGGGCTGATTCATACCGCCAATAGCTACACCACCGATTACATCACTGTCGACGTCTTCAACAAAGCGGAAATCCTCCTGCAAACTGGCAAGAACACCCTCGCCGTCCACTGCAAGCAAACCTCCGGTGGGCAGTACATTGATGTCGGCCTGAGCACCGACAAAAGCAATACGGAATCCTTCACGAAAATCTTCCGTAAATACGCCAAAAACGTTCTGCCTAAAACCGACGTCAGCAATTACAACCGCCGATCCAAGCAACTGGCGGACAGCTTGGCTTCAGAGCTCAAAAACACCAAGATTCAAGCCATGGCCGTTGCCGAACGTGGCAAGACTCCCGTTCACGTCCTGGCCCGTGGCAACCCCCGCCTCAAGGGTGACGTTGCTCCCCCCGCTTTCCTCACCGTCCTCGGCGATACCAAGGCTGAAATCCCCGCCGACTATGCAACCAACAACTCCTCCGGCAAACGTCGTTACCTCGCCGAGTGGATCTCCAACCCCAAAAACCCTCTCACTGCGAGAGTCATTGCCAACCGCATGTGGCAGCACCATTTCGGTAGAGGCATTGCCCGTACCACCAGTGACTTTGGCACGATCGGAGAAGCTCCCACTCACCCCGAACTTCTCGACTGGCTAGCCACTCACTTGATCGAAAACGGTTGGTCTCTGAAAACACTTCACAAGACCATCCTCACCAGCCGCACCTGGCAAATGTCTTCCGCCCCCAACGACCAATCTTACAAAGCGGACCCCCTCAACAACCTCTTCTGGCGTTTCAACATGCGTCGCCTCACTGCCGAGGAACTTCGCGACTCCATCCTCAACCTCACCGGCAAGCTCAACCTCAAAATGGGCGGTCCCAGCATCACACCCCCAATGCCCAAAGAGGTTCTGGCCACTGCCTCCCGTTTTGGAGCTGGCTGGAATGGCCTGAAGGGTGCGGACCACGACTTCCGCCGCAGTGTTTACGTGAAGGTGAAGCGTTCCATGAAAATGCCACTGCTCCAAAGTCATGATATGGCTGACACGGATGCCCCCTGCTCGGTTCGTTTCAACACCACTGTCCCCACACAGGCCCTTACTCTCCTCAACGGTGAATTGATCAACCAAGCTGCCGCCGACCTCGCCCACCGACTTCGCGAAACAGCCAAGGAACCTGAAGGCCAGGTCCGCGAAGCCTTCCGCATTGCACTCTGCCGTGAGCCGGATGTCAAAGAAGTCCAGGCCGGCTTGGCCATGATTCAGGACATGAAAAAAGTTTCTGGAGTTACCGATGAGCAAGCCCTGGAACGTTTCGCCCTACTGACCTTGAACCTCAACGAATTTGTATTCCTCGACTAATCAACCCCCATTTCCAACCCCCAAGATACCATGGCCACTCAATCCAAACCCATTCAAAACTTCTGTGGACAAACTTCCCGGCGTGAATTGCTGCGCAACATTGGCGGCGGTTTCCCGGCAATGGCCCTGACCGGCATGCTTGCCAAAGACGGCTTCTTCACTCCCAAAGTGAATGCCGCGACTGGTCTCGATAAACTGGAAGGTCCTCTCGCCCCAAAAGATGGCCACCACAAAGCCAAGGCCAAGAACGTCATCTTCCTTTTCATGTATGGCGGCCCCAGCCACATGGACACCTTTGACTACAAGCCCAAGCTCTATCCACTCGACGGCAAAACCATTGATGTGAAGACCTTCGGACGTGGCGGGAAAAAGAACAAGGGCCGTGTCGTCGGACCAAAATGGAATTTCAAACAATACGGACAATGCGGCAAATATGTCTCCGATCTCTTCCCTCACATCGGGAGTTGCGTGGACGACATTGCCTTCATCCATTCCATGACGGCTGACTCCCCGATCCACGGTTCCGCCATGCTCATGATGAACTCCGGCTCCATTCGTTCCGGCAGTCCCGCCATGGGCTCCTGGCTCAACTACGGCCTTGGTTCGGTCAATCAAAACCTACCCGGCTTCGTCGTGATGCTCGACCCTACCGGAGGCCCTATCAGCGGTGCCAAAAACTGGTCCAGCGGCTACATGCCCGCCAGCTACCAAGGCACCGTTTTCCGTTCTCAGGGAACACCGATCCTCGATCTCAAGAACGCCAGGGGCATGGCTGCTGCCGAGCAACAAACTCTCCTTTCCCACCTTCGCAAATTTAACGAAGGCCACCTCTCCGAGCGTTACGACAATACCAACCTCGCCGCACGGATCGCCAACTATGAGCTGGCTTACCGCATGCAGACCGCAGCTCCCGAAGCCATCGGTATCGAGAAAGAGCCCGAGCACATCAAAAACCTCTATGGAATTGATGGCTCCCGGACCGACGATTTTGGCCGCAAATGCCTCCTGGCCCGCCGACTTGTGCAGCGGGGAGTCCGTTTCATTCAGATCTACTCCGGCGGAAACCACAACGACGCCAACTGGGATGCTCACGGCGACCTCGAAAAGAATCATAACAAACACGCTGGCAACACCGACAAGCCCATTGCCGGTCTCCTCAAAGACCTCAAGCAACAAGGTCTCCTCGACGAAACCCTCGTCATTTGGGGCGGAGAATTCGGACGTCAACCTACCGCCGAATACGCCAAAGGCACAGGACGTGACCACAACTCCTACGGCTTCACCATGTGGATGGCTGGTGGCGGCATCAAAGGTGGTACGAGTATTGGCCAAACCGACGAACT
>CAYSOI010000480.1:0-3596 GCA_964432425.1 uncultured Opitutales bacterium
TCTTCCCAAAGTTGTTGGATTTTTTCCAACCAGATTTTGCGTCTAATCATAAAGCCCACTTTACAAATAGCCGACTAATTGTAAAGTGGGCTTTACAGTTAGTCCGGATTTAGCTCTGGAATCTACCTTTCCCCGAATTTCAGAACCAGGGCTGGAGAAATCGGCCTTTACTATGAATTTTGTTCATGGATCACATGACCATTTGTGAGGCATGGTCGGGATGGGAAGAAAAATTGTACAAGTGTGCGAATCTTGCAGCTAAAACTCCTCACCTCTGTATTTTTCGGGGCTACAGTGGAGTTTCCTGAAAAAGTCACATGCTATTTTGAACATTTGATAAAAATTTTCGGGAATTGGCATGAGCTATGCAATATGAGAAATACCAATTAGAAATACTGCAATAAAGACTCACCCATAATTACACTCGGATAACAACCAAATATCCGAGGCAGTAAAACTATATAACTAAGGGCATGCCAAGCATGTTCAATAGTACAGGTATGCACACATGAAAAAGACACAAACTACATTAGGCATGCTGTTGCTAATCAGCAGCACCCTGAATGCACAACAGAACGCGGCCCCTTCGGATGCTTTAACGGAGGCACTGAATGAGGGCAAAGTGATTCTGAATACACGCCTTCGCTACGGACATGCCGATCAGGAAGGTCGGGATGAATCGGATGCCTTTACAGCTCGAATGCAGCTGGGTTATCAGACCAGTTCCATCAGTGGTTTTCAAGCACTGGCAGAGCTGGAAGGCACTCATGCTCTCAATGGCGAGGAGGAGTACAACCCCTTTCCTCAAGCAGGAAAGACGGTCATTGCGGACCCGGAGAATGCAGAATTGAACCGGTTGCAGTTGGCATGGTCGGGAGCTGATTCGAAAATCACGCTGGGCCGCCAACGGATCATTCTGGACAATCATAGATTCGTCGGAAATGTGGGTTGGCGGCAAAATGAGCAGACTTACGATGGCATCACCCTGAGCAATCAGAGCCTGGAAGACATCACGTTTTATTACGCTTGGATTGATCAGGTAAACCGTATCTTTGGCCAAGATGCTCCCGCAGGAGGAATGAAGCGTTTTCATTCCAATACCCATCTGATCAACGCCGCTTATTCAGGGCTCAAGATCGGGAAGCTGACGGCCTACAACTACCATGTGGACTTGGAAAACTCTGCCGCCAACTCCTCCAATACCTTCGGGGTAAGCCTGGCGGGAAAAACCACACTGGGGGATGCTTATTCCCTGTCTTACTACGGAGAAATTGCCCAACAATCGGAGGCTGGCGACAATGCAACCGCTTATGATGCCGCCTATTATCACATCAATGCCCTGCTAAGCCGAAAGCCTCTTACCTTCGGGCTGGGTTATGAAGTGCTGGGAAGCGACAATGGAACCAGTGTGAAGACACCGCTGGCGACCCTGCACAAGTTCAATGGCTTCGCAGATGTGTTTCTTTCGACACCTGCGGACGGGCTCCAGGATTTCTACATCGTTGGCAAGTACGCCCTTCCCAATAATATCACTCTGGCTGCCTTCTATCATGATTATGAATCCGATGCAGGAAGCATGGACTACGGTGATGAATGGAATCTCGTACTGGGTTATAAGCATAATGCGAATTGGTCAGCGACTGCAAAGTATGCGGATTATAACTCAGGAGAGGCTGGTAGCCCGGCTTCTATTGAACGCCTTTCCGTACAACTGGATTACAAATTTTGATGCAAGGATAATGGAATTATTTTGAGAAGATAAAATCCACCACAATCCATACCCAAATAGAATATGAACACGCCTAAATTATTAAGGAAAAGTAAAGATCGGGAGGAAACTCCTCCCCATATGCATCGAAGGAGATCTCTCCTGGCAGGCATGGCTCTGGCCATGACAACGCTTACGGATGTTGCGGCAGCAGGCCAAATCGATGTCGAGAAAGACGAGCTGAAATTCGGCTTCATCAAACTGACGGACTGTGCCCCGATCGTCATCGCCAAAGAAAAGGGGTTCTTTGAAGATGAGGACCTGCAGGTAGAAGTCATTGCCCAGCCCAATTGGAAAACCTTGCTGGACAATGTGATCACCGGCGAACTGGACGGTGCTCACATGCTTTCCGGCCAGCCGATTGCAGCGACGATAGGCTTTGGCACAAAGGCTCACATCATCACGCCATTCACGATGGATCTCAATGGCAACGGAATCACCGTTTCCAACAGCATCTGGGAAGAAATGCAGGAGAATGAGGACTCTTTGGATACCCCTAAACCCAAGCACCCCATCACGGCAGATGCCCTCAAACCCATCGTGGAAGAAAGGCTGGAGGATGGAGAAAAGCTACAGATGGGGATGGTGTTTCCCGTGTCCACTCACAACTATGAAATCCGCTACTGGCTGGCAGCCGCAGGGATTCATCCGGGCATGTACACCAAATCCGATATCGGGGGTCGAACCGACGCACAAGTGGAGCTTTCCGTAACTCCGCCACCGATGATGCCCGCGACGTTGGAAGCTGGCAACATCCAGGGCTATTGCGTAGGAGAACCCTGGAATCAACAGGCCGTCGCCAAGGGAATCGGTGTGCCGGTGACCACCAACTACGACATCTGGAAGAACAACCCGGAAAAGGTCTTCGGTGTGACCAAAAAATGGGCAGATGAAAACCCGAATACCATGCTGGCCGTCGTCAAAGCCTTGATCCGGGCCGGTAAGTGGCTGGATGAAACGGACTCCTCTGGAAAACTGGTCAACCGGGAAGAAGCGGCCCGTATCCTCAGCCGGCCAGACTATGTAGGCGCCGATTACGACGTGATCAAAAACTCCATGACAGGCTTCTTCTACTTCCAGAAAACGGACAAACGCCCCATGCCTGACTTCAACGTCTTCTTCAAATATCACTGCACTTACCCATGGTACAGCGATGGCATCTGGTTCCTTACGCAAATGCGTCGCTGGGGCCAGATCACGGAGCCCAAACCTGCATCCTGGTACCATGAAACTGCCAAGGAAGTTTACAAACCCGATATCTACCTCAAAGCCGCAAAACTGCTGCTGGAAGACGGTCTGATCGAGGAATCGGAAATCCCATGGGAAACCGATGGCTACAAGCCGCCAACCAAGGATTTCATTGATGGCATTTTGTATGACGCCAGAGACCCCATCGGGTATCTGAACTCACACGAGATAGGGAACAAAGACAAGTAGCACACAGTATATGCGTTCAGCCGGTGATCGGGTTGAGCTCCGATCACCGGCAATTTTTTAAAGCAACAACAACCTGTTTCGCCCAGAAATTTCCAGGAATTAACCATGAACCTGAAATACAAACTACTCAAAGCAGTCGATATCGCCGGATTGAATTTCCTCCGGCCTATCATTCTACTCTGTTACAAAGAAGAACCGGAGGAGCAATTGAAGAAGATCGGTCAGCAAGTGCTGATACCGCTTCTGGCCATCACCGTGTTTATGACCATCTGGTACGTCATGTCGGAGGAAATCCAGACCAAATCTGGAAAACTGCCCAATCCTTCCGAAACCCTCGGTGCTGCCAGTGCCATCAGCACATTTGCTCAACGTGAGAACATGAAGGAAACTG
>CAYSOI010000481.1:0-3595 GCA_964432425.1 uncultured Opitutales bacterium
GCACTCAAAGTGTAAGCCAGAAGGTCCAGAATCTCTTCCTTGGTCAACATCATGAGAAGTGTCGGCGGCATGGGAGAAACTTTGGAAACTTCAAGATCTTTGACTTTGGTGCGATCAATATGGGTACGCTGATTAGGGTCCGATAGATCTGTATTCAAGGTCAGTCGGTTGCCACTCAAGTTGACGACGACACCGGAGACGGTGCTGCCATCATTGAGGGTTACCACAATGGGTGCAAATTGCTCGTTGATTTCCTTGCTGGGATTCAGGATCTGGTCCAGCAAATCATGTGGACTGTAACGACCTCCGGAACCGGTAAGATCCGGACCATTCATGCCTCCAGCATTACCAAATCGGTGACAGGCGATACACGCCGCCGCAGTAAACATTTTGCGACCGTTTTCAAAGTCCCGGTTCTTCATGCCTTTGGTGGCATCTTCACTGAGTTCTTCCAGCTTCCACATTCTTGGAGTTCGACCAGCAAAAAATGCACCAAGGTTTTCGATGGCAGACTTCTTGACCGGCTTCTTTTTGATCAATTGGGCAAGGTCCTTCTTCTCCTTGGCGGAGAAAGTGGCGAGACTGTCATTGCGGATGAATTGGATAAACTTGGCAAAGCTGGCTCCACCACGATAGTTGGCGGCTTTGAGGAACCACTGCAGTTGTTGTTTGCGGAGTTGCGGAGTCCATCCTGCCTTCAGGACCCGAAGGCTTCGGGCAAACTGCATTTCCTGCTCCTGGCCATTGGCATTGGCGATCAACTGCATGCCTTTGGTCGCAGCTTCCGGAGCTTGGATAAAAGTGAGCAGATCCAGCAACACCCAGTTTTCTTCAAAGGTCTTTGCGGGAACCAATGGATCGATCTTCGAGATGAGACGTTTGCCATACCCAGCATTGGGTACACCAAAACGATTCAACACAATCTGAGTCACCCGGGCATAGCCGCATAACAGATCCTGGTCCAACTTCGTTGCGTTAATCGAAAGCAGAGAATCCAGAAGAGCTTTCCCCATTTCAGCATTTGGCTTGTGACCTTTATCGCGATGACTGCGGCATTTTCCAGTGAGATGTGCCAGAGAGAGCAGAGCTGGAATCCTTTTTGCAGGGTTCGCTTCATTGAGTGCCTTGTCTTTCCACTGGGCAATTGGTTGATGTTCAATCGCAATTCGTGCCGCCCAACGAATGTGTTCATCTTCATGGTCCAGATAGGGCCAGGCAGTGCTGACTGCCTTACTATCCTTCTTCCCATGAAAAGCTTCCAGTTGATGACGAAGCTTACGGGCGGCGGTTACCTTTGGAGTCATGTCCACAGGATCTGTGTTTTCCTTGCCATGATAGGTCACTCGGTAGAGTCCTGATTGCACCTTGCGTCCGCCAATTGCAAAGTACATGGCACGATCCTTTGGATGGATAATGAGATCCGTCACAGGCAAAGGTGCTCCGGTCACAAACTCTTCTTTTACTCCGGTGTAGCTGGAACCCTTTTCCTCGAGATGCACCGCGTAGATCTTACCCCAACTCCAGTCCATGATGTAGTAAGCGTTCTGGTATTTGGCGGGAAACTTCGCACCATATCCAAAACGAGTTCCAGTCGGTGAACCTGGACCGATATTGACCGTGGCAGGCAAGTTATCAATGTAAAACTCTGGGTACTTCCCTGCCCCATTTCGCCAACCAAACTCACCACCACTGACAACATGGTTGACACGGGTCGGACGGTACCAGGGCGTATTGAAATCATACTCCATGTCGGCATCGTAAGTGAAAAGTTCGCCATCTTTGTTCAACGAAGCTCCATATATATTACGAAAACCGGAAGCTACCGCCTCAAACTTTTTCCCATCAGGAGAAACTTTGTAAATGATACCTCCAGGTCCCATACGAGAGCGATTGTGACCTCGGCCATCCGGCATTCTGGGCAACAAATGATCCTCGCCCCATCTTGGAGTCACCGGAGAGGACTTCGCCATTTCGGTCAGCTCGGTGTTGTTTCCACAAACCAGATACAGGTTCTTGCCATCATGAGTCGGCAAAACGGCATGGATTCCATGGTCACCCCGGGCAAACATTTCCCGCAGTAGCTCCACCTTATCGAGCTGGTCATCATTGTTCGTATCCGAGATGCGGTAAAGACCGCTGGTCATCTTTCTCTCGTAGTCATTGACTCCGACATACAGTGCCCCGAAGGCGTAGACCATGCCGTTGATGGCACGAATATTGACCGGTACCTTCTCCACATCGGAAGCTTGGAGAGTTTTCCCAGGAGCTGGTGGGTTGAAACGATAGAGCCCACCATACTGATCACTGGCGTATATCCGGCCCTTGTCATCATAGCAAAGAGCCACCCAGGAACCCTGCACCTGTCCAGGCACAGAGTACAACAACTCCACCTTGAAACCTTCCGGAGCTTTGATCCGATCAATCGGTGTTGCTGAATTGGCAGTCCCTTTCTGAGCATGTGCAAATGGTGCCGCAAAAAGCATCAGTGAGGTGAGGAATAAGGTGAGAGTTGTTTTCATAAACTGGGTTCAGATTTGACTTAAAGTGAACAGCAGGTCGGGCGTTCTCAGAGCGTACTATTTGTTGCCGATAGCGGCTTTAAGGGTCGCTTGTGCATCTTTTCCTTTGAGGTGACGGAGACGCACATCCTTTACCTCAACGGTCATCGGTGCTCCGGCATGAAGTTGGATAGCAAGAATGCCTTTGCGTTTGGCATCTGGATGATTGTCCGTCAAATCCATCGCAGTAACACCATTGACTTGGTGAATTTGGCGGTTCCCGACGGCGATGATGGTCAGTTCATTCCACTCCGTGCCCACGAGTTTCCTTTTCTTGTCATCAATCGCTCCGACCACTTTAGGCTTTCCGTTTTTCCCGACTTCAACCTTCTGAAAACGTTTCGCCACAATCCCACGCCATTTCTCAGCGTAGAGCATACCGAAGAACTCCTGCTTCGGGTGAAGGTCGGCCTGATAACCTTTGACCACAAAGTCTTCAGGCTTGCCGACCAATTCACTGCGATACTGAACGCCGGAATTGTTACCTGCAAAACGAACTTTCGCCTTGAAAACAAAGTCCCCAACCTCTCCGCCTTGCCAGACGAGAAACGTATTGCCCCTGGTCGGCTTTTCCTTGGTCGTCTCACCAAAAATAGCTCCGTCCTTCACAGACCAAAAGCCTTCCTTGCCGGCCCAACCGGACAGATCTTTTCCATTGAAGAGAGTTTCAAAACCTTCTTCGGCGTTAACAACAAATGCTGCAAGAAACAGCGGGAGGAGTTTTAGGGATTTCATCATAGTTTCGTAAAATATGGGTTGTGAAGTATTAGTTATTTAGAAGGTTTCAAGTTTCTTGTAGCGGGTAACGACAGGTCCTCGAATTAACCGAAAATTGGACAAATAAGTGAGGGATTGATTTTGCAGGTAGATTGGAAAGTTCCCAAATGAACCGGAAGAGAAAATTACCAAACATTTGTACCACTGCTCTATTGGATTTCTTCATGGGAAAGTCGCTTATGTTTGTTGGTATCCAACTGATTGAATCTTTTCGTCAAGGCGGGAACATTTCTGTTCGTCGGGTCGCCAATGAATTCCTC
>CAYSOI010000482.1:0-3592 GCA_964432425.1 uncultured Opitutales bacterium
TTTTCCGGGGCGATGGCTTTTTTTAGTTCTTCGAGGCCTTCGGCGGTTTCGCAGGAGAGGGGGAGGATGGGGTCTTTGGTAATTTTTTTGAGGCGTTTGAGGTTTTCCTCGGCGTTGGGTAGGTCCATTTTGTTGGCGGCGATGAGGCGGGGGCGTTCGAGGAAGGTGGGGTCGTACTTTTCGAGTTCGGCGAGGAGTTTTTTGTAATCGTCGATGGGGTCGCGTTGGTCGACTCCGGCCATGTCGAGGATGATGAGGAATTTTTTGCAGCGTTCGATGTGCCGGAGGAATCGGTGGCCGAGACCTTTGTTTTCGCTGGCTCCTTCAATGAGTCCGGGGATGTCGGCCAGCATGATGGTGCTGTATTTGTCTTCGTAATCGATGATGCCGACGGAGGGGTTGAGGGTGGTGAAGGGGTAGGGGGCAACTCTGGGGCGGGCGTTGGTAAAGTGTCTGGTGAGGCTGGATTTGCCGGCATTGGGAAAGCCGATGAGGCCGATGTCGGCGATGGTTTTAAGGACGAGTTTAAAGTCTCCATCTTCTCCGGGTTTGCCGGGTGTGCATTGGCGGGGAACGCGGTTGATGGAGGATTTAAAGTGGACGTTGCCGAGGCCGCCCCGGCCGCCATCCAGGAGGGTGAAGGTTTCTTCGTGGTCCAGGATTTCTTTGATCGGTTTGCCGGATTCGATGTCGATGATGACGGTGCCGAGGGGGACTTTCAGGGTGAGGCTTGCCCCATTTTTTCCGTGTTTGTCACGCCCCATTCCAGCTTCACCGTTTTTGGCTTTCCACTGTGGTTTGAAGTGGTAGTTGCGGAGGTCTCCGGTGTTGCGGTCTCCGAGGAGGATGATGTCGCCTCCTTTGCCGCCATCGCCTCCATTGGGTCCGCCTTTGGGGATATATTTTTCCCTGCGGAAGCTGACGATTCCGTCGCCTCCGTCACCGGCTTTTAAGTATACTTTGACTTCGTCGTAAAACATGAAAATTTGACGGGCTCGAAAACCCGTCCTACAAAATAAGTGGTAAGAATAGTAGGACAGGCTTTTGAGCCCGTCTTTAATTTGTTAAAAGATAGCAAACTAATGGAAAGGATGGCGGGGTCACAAAACATTTTTTGAACTTGTCCCTTTACTAATTCGACAAATTGAGGTTAGACCCATTGAGATCATGTTTGAAAGTTCATATCCTCCAGAAGCAGAAGCGAATGAAGTCGTGTCGAGTGGCACGATTGGTCAGGCGTTGGATCGTATTGTGAGCGATGCTCCAAGGGTTCCGGATTTGAATAAGAAGTTGGTGTTTCCCCGGGAATCTGTCCGGGTTTCCGAGTTGGAAGAGAAGCAGCGTAAGGCGAGGGAAGAAGAGGAGAAGTTAGCCAGGCTGGCAAAAGAAAAAAAAGAAAAAGAGGAAAAGGTCCGGCTTGAAGCAGAAAAGGTCCGCTTGGAAGCTGAAAAGGCGGCGAAGGCTCAGCAGGCAAAGGAGTTTAAGGATTTGGATTTACCTTTTGAGGAAGAGGAGGTTGTCGCTCCGAAGGCAGCTCCAGCCGTGGAACGGGTTGCGGAGGCGAAAAAGGAAGTGGTTGCCCCCCAGCCTTCATCACCTGCTCCAAGGAAGGCGGAAGTGTCGAAGCCTTCAGCCCAGCCACCGAAGCCTGCGGCGACTGCAAAGAAGACAGCAGTGAAGCAAGTTGCTGTGAAACCAGAGGTGAAAGCCCCGGAGCCTAAGGTGGAGAAGGAGGATGTGATGCCGGAAAGGGAAGTGGTGGCGTATCGTCGGGCAATTCCTGCACGTCGTCGAGTGGTGCGGGAGGTGAGTGCACCCGAGAGGGCGGAGAAGGAGGAGGATGCCTCCGTCTCTGAAGCAGATCTGGAACTTTACATGCGAGAAACAGAAAAGGTGGAAACTCGGCAGGTGATTTGCCGTGCGGCAACGATGCAGTTGATTGAGGAGATTGCTGAGCAGACTGGTTGTGCTCCCGAGGATTTGGCTTCGCAGGCTGTCGAGAGTGTGGCCCTGGCCATTCAGCAAGCGGGGTATCAATTTGATTTGCCGATGTCGGTGAAGTGTGTCCGTGAGGGGAAGTAAATCCATTTCCCTCGCAGAGATCCACCGTGTGGGGGCTTTAAGAGACTTCTACAGGTTTTTCGGCGGGTGAATCCCAACTGATTTGGACTTGGGGGGCGTCTTTCCAAAGGCGTTCTAGGTCGTAAAAGTAGCGTTGGTCTTGGTCGAATAGGTGGATGACGAAGTCAATGGCGTCCACGACCATCCAGCCGCTGTGGTGGCTTTTGTCTTTGGAGTGGATTTCGTAACCCAGTGGAGTGAGCAGGGAGTCCATTTCCCGGAAGAGGGCTTTGAGGTGGGGTGCAGATGTTCCTGTGGCAATGACAAAATAATCTGTGATGGCGAGGGTGTTCCTCATGTCCAGGACGATGATGTCCATGGCTTTTTTGTCGTCGAGAGCTTTGCAACAGAGGGTGACGTGCTCAAGGATTTGCTCAGGGGAGTGGTGAGTGGAGGTTTCCAGTGCTGGCATTAGTGATTGTAGAGGTGATGTTGCGAAATGTATTGGGCAACTTCGCTTGGGAGAAAGTGTTTGATGGCGAGTTTCTTTTGGCAGCGTTCCCGGATTTCGGAGGAGCTGATGGCGATGGGGTGTCCGTTGACGATGTTAAAGTCGATGTTTTGAATTTTGGGCGGGATCAGTGGTGTGCCTTTTCTGGCCAATACGGCAAATTCCATAAGATCGCTCAGTTTTTCGATGTCTTTCCATCTGGGTAGCTTTTCAAATTGGTCGGTTCCCAGAATCCAGAAAAACTCCCGGTTGGCGTAATGCTCATGAAGGTAGCGAAGGGTATCGATGGTGTAGCTTTTCTGAGTCGATTGCTGGAGTTCGTAATCGAGGACTTGAAAGGCAGGTTCGTCTGCAACGGCGATTTCGACCATTTTCCTGCGCTGTTCTTTTGTGGCCCCGGGGGTGTTTGGTTTCAGGGGGGACTGGGCTGCGGGGATAAAGAAGACTTCATCGAGCCCCAACGCTTCCATGGCATCGTAGGCAATGATCAAATGCCCCGAGTGGATGGGGTCAAAGGAGCCACCAAGTAGACCGGTTCTCTGTCGAGGTTGGTCGTTACCCATGCTGATTTATGGAATTCATCTGGTTGGCGGCGTTTTGCATTGCTGTATTACTCTAATGTACGTTAGGGAGATGAGTTTTCAAGTCCAGCCTTTGTAACAATCTTATGAATGAACCGTCTGCCACCGATCCAGAGAAGAAAGATTCTTCGCATATTGAAGAATTGAGTTTAGCAGAGGGCTTGCAGAGAGTTTTGGAGGGGACCAATGGGGATCGTATTGAAATGCGGCGTTTCTTTCACTGTTTCCAGGAGAAGGGTTTTGGGATTTTGCTGATGATGTTTGCTTTGCCCAGTGCCTTGCCTTTGCCGGCTCCTGGTTACAGCATTCCGTTTGGAATTGTGCTGGCTTTGCTGGCGGGGCAGATGTTGATGGGAAGGCATACGCCGTGGTTGCCGGAACGGATGCTGAAGGTTTCGTTTTCCAGGAAGTTTTTGGAGAAGTTGATTCCTGCGGGTGT
>CAYSOI010000483.1:0-3589 GCA_964432425.1 uncultured Opitutales bacterium
CCCACATTAAACTACTCGAAAAATGGGAACAACTGGAAGTCCTATGGAAAGAAAATCCAGAAGCCGAAATTGATGAGAAACTGGAAGAATTCTTCATCCTTCGAGAAAAACAAGAACTGCAACGGGAAAAGAGTGAACTGCAACACCGCCAAAGAATGCTCAGACTCGACATCGAAGAATTGGCCCAGCAACAGCAAAAGATTCAGCAAAAAAGTGCACAACTCCAATCCCTGATGGCAGAACATGCCAAAGCCGAAGCTCTCTTCCAACAACTGGTCAAAGCCAAAAAAGCCGGAGACGAATTCGAAATCGAAGAACTCGAAGAAACCTACCATCGCCACCGGGAAATCCTCCACCTAAAACAGGAAATCCTGCATCTCCGTGAATACCTTCAGAATCTCATCGCTGAAGGCGAAATCGAAGAAGCCGAAGAAGTGGAACTGGAAATCCGTGAAATCCGCGAAGAACTCGAAGAGCTCAACTAAACTAGCCCCATCGGAGCCGTCCACTTAGTCCAGACTGTCCACCCAGTCCACTAAGTCCACCAAACTCTAAGAAGCCTTGTCGCCCACAGGCTTATCTTCCACCTTTTTTTCAACCTCCTTCTCCCAGATATAGGCCCGGTTGTGGCCGACGCCATAAATCTTCGAGAGATCTTTAGAAAATGCAGTTTCGTGGATGTGGGAATTCACGCCGTCTTCGGTGATGATCTTCTTTTCAGAAACATCCAGAAAGATCAACCAACCCTTGTGATCTCCACCTGTACCAGCAAGCCATTTCCCATCGGGACCAAAGGCAACGGTTTCCACCAAACCCTTATATTTGTCGCTTTCAATCACGCCAAGGCTTTCGCCTTTTTCTACATCAAAAAGCTCGAAACGGGCCTTGCCCTGAAGGTGGTCAATGTTGCCAACTTTCCCCATGCCTCCGGAGGCCAAAGTCTTCCCATCCGGTGAGAAACAAAGGGAACGCAGTCCACCAATGGAATGAATCCGAGCCCGAGGGTCCCAAGTGTAAAAGCCAGGAGCCATCATGGATTTAATTTGCTTCCCGGAAGCTACGTCCCAGAGAACAATCTTTCCGATGCGATCTCCTGTAGCGATCCTCTTCCCGTCGGGTGAAAAGGTGCAGCAATACAGCATGGAATCAAAGTTGTTGGGAGTACGGCTGTCATGCCCATGTAATTCATGAAGCAATTTACCGGATTTGAAGTCCCAGAGTCGGCAAACCATGTCATCCGCGACAGAGGCGACCACTTTGCCATTTGGTGAAATTTCCACACCCCGAAGCCAGCGATTGTGAGCCTTATCCCGAACCAGGGTGGATTCCCCCTTTTTCAGATCCCACCAGATCAACTTCTTGTCATAGGCACCGGAAACCATGGTGTTTCCATGTCGGGCCAGCCCCGTCACATAACTGGTATGGCCACCTTCGAGATCCTTCGCCTCAAACTCCTCCTTCTTGACCAAGGGTGCCAGGTCTCGCAACACACCATCCGAGGCTCCGGCATGAAAACGATCCGCATCGTCACCCAGAGCCAAGCTGAAGAGAATGTCCTTACGACTCTCTTCCTTTTTCAATTTGTAGGTTACCGCTTTTGCTTCGATCATTCGAAATTCTCCAGTTCAAGTTACGCCTTTAAACAGGCATCGATAGCCTTGTGCCCCGGATTTACCAGAGGTATGGGACGAGCACCGTGATGGTATTCGTGATGAGGATCAATTCCAACGGCCTTCAAAATGGTGGCGACAAAATCCCCGGCATTGACCGGATCTTCTGCCACATCCTGGCAATCCTCCGTAGTCTTGCCATGGACATAACCACCATTGATTCCGCAACCTGCCAGCATCGTGCTCCAGGCGTTGGCAAAGTGGTCACGTCCCAAGCTGCCATTGATTCGAGGTGTGCGTCCAAATTCACCCATAGCGACGATCAATACGTCATCAAAGAGGCCACGTTCCTTCAGGTCATCAATCAAAGCCGAAAGAACCCGATCAAATTCCGGTACCAACTCCTGGTGTGTTTCAAAGTTCTGGCCATGACTGTCCCACCAAGCTCTGGCAACACGTACAAACGGCACTCCCGCCTCCACTAGACGACGGGCCATTAGAACCTGCTCACCAAAAAGGGTAGGGCCATAACGTTCCCGCTCTCGGGCGGATTCATGGGAAATATCAAACAGATCCTGCGAGGACATCAAGCCATGTACTCTGGCATAGGCTGCTGGCAAACTGTGGGTAGTTGTGGAACGTCCATCAATAAACCGCTCATTCAGAAGAGCCTGCAGGGAAGCTCGTGCATGGTGGTCTTGTTCGGAAATGTTCTCCTGACGAGACATATTAGGTGGCACCATCTCTTTTTCCAGTTTCATGGGTGTGTACCGAGCTCCAAGGAAACTGGATGTCAGATTGCCACCATTGCGGCCTTCTGTTGCCGTGTACAAAGCAACATAATCGGGAACCTTGCTGTCCTTACGGGCCAACTCCCGAGCCAGAATCGCCCCAATATCCGGATAGTTCAAGTTGGGCTCATCTTTCCGCCCCCGCATCATGAGGTTCGCACCGCCGCCATGACCGCCGTCACCGGTTTTCATCGAACGAATGGCACAGACATCTTTCATGCGTTTGGCCATCTCCGGCATCAACTCGGAAATGTGAGTTCCAGGAACATCGGTAGGGATTGGAGCAAAAGGTCCGCTGTTGGCAGTTCCCGGCAGAGGGTTCCAGGTTTCCAACTGACTGGCACCACCAGCTTGCCAGAGAAGAATGACCCGTTTGCCGGACTTCTTCAGAGCCTCATTGAGAGTATTCTTTTCACCAAACAAGTGAACAGACCCCACACTGCCCAGCAAAGCGGCACCGGCAGTGGATACCCCGTTTAAAAATGAGCGGCGGGAAAGATGGTGTTCGGCAGTCGAACAATTCGGATGTGCATTCATAACGTAGGAGTAAAGCGAAGGTTAATGATTAAAACGAAATTCGGCAGAGGTCATCAATACCCACACAATCTGAGAACAGGCGTCTTTGATCCGGTCCTTTCGTTCAGTCAGGTATTGAGTGAACTGCTTCTGCTCTTGTTCATTCGGTGGGCGGGATAGGGTGGATCGAAAGGCAATCTCTACTTGTTTGGCGGGTTCTTCCTCTTGAAGAAGACGGTAGGCCAACTTTCCGCCATTGGTGGAAACCAGATCTCTGGAAACCCGGTCATTATTACTAAAAAACAAAGCTTCGCTCACATCTACCGCAAAAAGCTCCGTAGGCCTTGGGAAATATCGGTTCCATCCACGCCCTGAATTCTCCAGACCGGCAATCCGTTTTTGGTAATCTTCTTCTTTGCTCAAATCGAAGGCATGTGGATCCGTTGCGGCCACCACCAGCGAAGATCCCATTTGCTCAGGCGTCAATGCCCGGGCTTCCCGAACCGCAAAAAGACTGTGAACAGGCCGGTCACCTTTGTCTTCCGGCCAAACTCCGGAGCGGGCATAGGTCTCACTCAGTACCAACCCTTTGACCATCCGCCGAAGATCGTAACCATGGTCCTTGAAGTCTCTTGCCAGCCAAAGCAGCAACTCCGGATGACTGGGCAGATT
>CAYSOI010000484.1:0-3587 GCA_964432425.1 uncultured Opitutales bacterium
TCTGGTGAACTTGCTCATTGCAGAGGATCTTTCCGGCATTGCCGAAAGTGAAATTCAACGGGTATTGACGCCCAATGGTGTGGCCATGATTCGAGAGGGTGACAACTGGAAGAAGGTTACCAAAGCATGGCCGTCCAACATTGATGAATGGACGCACTATCTGCACAGTGCAGAAGGCAATGCGGTGGCGAAGGATTCGGTGGTGGCCCCGCCTCAACATTTGCAATGGATCGGGAGTCCAAGATGGTCCCGCCACCATGATCGCATGGCCAGCATGAGTGCCTTGGTCTCCGCCAAAGGGCGTATCATTTATGTGATGGATGAAGGTTCAAGGGTCTCCATTCAATTGCCTCCGAAGTGGACACTCATCGCCCGTGATGCTTTCAACGGAACCATCCTCTGGAAGCAACCGATTCCGAAATGGCACAGTCATCTTTGGCCGTTGAAGAGTGGCCCGACCCAACTTGCCCGTCGGCTGGTCGCTGTCGAAGATGAAGTGTTTGCCACTTTGGGCATCACCGCTCCCCTCTCTAAGCTGAATGCAGCAACGGGTGAAATCCTTCACACTTTCGAAGGCACAGGCGGAACCGAAGAAGTCTTGGTCAGCGATGGAAAAGTGTTTGTGCTAGTGAACAAAGGCGTCTCCGAACTGGCGAATTACTCCCCGAAGCACAATGTCGGCGATCAGCGTCGGGTTCGGACGGAGTTTGTCTGGAACAAAAAGCCACGGATACTGATGGGCTTTGATCAGAAATCCGGGAAAAAACTTTGGGAATATGAGACCACGGTAGCTCCCCTTTCCCTGACAGCGGGTTCGGATGGAGTCTACTTTCATGATGGTGAGAAAATGGTCTGCTTGGATCGTGAATCCGGAGCCAGTACCTGGAGCACTCCCCCTGTTGGCACAAGGCGAAATATTCCCTTTAACTTTGGCTTGAAGATCGTAGTGCATGGAGACCGTGTGATCGTTGCAGGCGGAGATCGAAAGATGTCCTGCTACAACGCCAAAACCGGTAAAAAGTATTGGGAAACGGATCATGCCCGTGGCGGCTATGAATCGCCGGAAGATTTGCTGGTTGTGGGTGGCCTGGTTTGGTCGGCACCTTTATACAGTGGCCGGGATTCCGGAGTCTGGACAGGCCGGGACCTCATCTCTGGAGAAGTCAAAAAGGAGTTCCCGCCCAATGTGGACACCTATTGGTTTCACCATCGCTGTTACATCAGCAAAGCCACGGAAAACTTCCTGCTTCCCTCTCGAACCGGGATTGAGTTTGTCAACTACAAGAAGGATGACTGGACCATCAATCACTGGGTTCGCGGCGGTTGCCTTTATGGCATCATGCCCAGCAACGGATTGGTTTATTCCGCTCCTCACAACTGTGCCTGCTATCCGGAAGCCAAGCTATATGGGCTCAATGCCCTGGCTCCGGCCGCCTCCAGAAAGTTGCCCCCGGAACCAGCTGTGGAAACCAGGCTTACCCAAGGCCCTGCCTACGGCAAAACAAAGGACTCCGACTCCCAGACCAACGAAAGTGATTGGCCCACTTATCGGGGGTCTCCTGCACGGGAAGCCTTCACCCAGACAAAGATCGACGAGAATTTGGAGACCGCCTGGGAAACACAGTTGAAAGGTCGCCTCAGTGCGATCACGGCAGCTCACGGGAAGCTGTTTATTGCGGAAATCGACGCTCACACGTTGCATGCTCTGGATGCCAACTCCGGTAAGAAGACATGGAGTTTCACCGCTGGCGGCAGAATTGATTCCCCTCCCACCATCCACGGTCAGGCCGTTCTCTTTGGTTCCACGGATGGTTTTATCTACTGTGTGCATGCCAGGGACGGAGCACTGGCGTGGAAGTTCCGTGCTGCGCCCAATGATCTTCGCACCATGTCTTTCGAGCAACTGGAATCTCTCTGGCCCGTACATGGCAGCATCCTTGTTCAGGAAGGCATCGGGTATGCCATTGCCGGGCGTTCCAACTTCCTCGATACAGGACTGCGGTTCTATAAATTCGATCCACATTCCGGAAAAATTCTTCTGACCAAAACCATTGACGAGAAAGATCCCTCCAACGATGGGAAAAACATGCAGGATCGCCTCCAGACCTTGCAAATGGGCGTCGGGCTTTCCGACATTCTGTCCAGTGATGGGGAATCGGTCTACATGCGATCACAACGTTTTGATCTGGAAGGCAACCGCATCAACATTGGCCCCCACTCCGGAGATGCTCCCACCCAAGGTGCAGTCCAATCTGGAGAAGGCCGTCATTTGTTTTCCCCAACCGGATTTCTGGATGGCGATTGGTTTCATCGCAGTTACTGGGTTTATGGCAAAAGCTTCGCTGGTGGACACAACGGCTACTACCAAGCCGGAAAGTTCACACCTTCCGGACGCATCCTCGTTTGCGACGGAGAGAATGTCTATGGCTTTGGCCGCAAGCCGCAGTACTACAAATGGACGACCACCATTGAACACCAGCTTTTCTCCGCAGGCAAAGAGTTCTCCGCTGGAATTGACGAAGGCAGTGTGCCAGACAAAGGTGCCCGTCGAGGTGGAAGCCAAAAGAATTCCGGGGTGGGTTCCGGCATCCTCTTTCCAGTCGTCAAAACCCTCGACCCCACAGGCAAACCCGTAGCCGTGGAAGCTTGGGTGAAAGCAGAAAAGCCATCCGGTGTCATTGTTGCCCGCGGCGGCCCAGCCAATGGGTTTGCCCTGGTCCTTCAACGGGGTCGTCCCGCTTTTTCCTGGAGATCCAAAGAGAAGCTTTATCGGGTATCTTCCAATACCGGCATCGTCGGAAGATGGGTCCATCTTGCCGGTGTGCTCACTCCCGAGAAAAAGCTCCAACTCTTCATCAACGGCGAACTTGTCGGCGAAAAAGAAAACGTGCCCTTTATTGATGCGGAGCCGATTCAGGGAATGGGCATTGGACAAGACGATATGTCCCCGGTCGGTGAATACCAATCACCCTTCTATTTCACCGGCACCATTGATGAAGTCCGTCTTTACCATGGCCCCTATTCCCCAGCCCAAATCAAGGAAAGCCTGAGCAACCCAGGCAAAATCCTCAAGACGGACAACCTCGTCCTGGCCTGCACCTTCAACAAAGGGAAGTTCGCCGACTTTTCCGACCACAAACACAAAGGCAAACCCGGTGACATCGCCCCCGTCGAAGGCAAGTTCGAACAAGCCCTGTACTTCAATGGCAAAGGCCCCAAGGCCGGAAGCCGTGGAAAAGCTGGCGGTGTCGCTCACAAATGGAACGAAGACATCCCTGTCCTTGCCCGCTCCATGGTCCTTGCCAAAGACACCATCTTCCTCGCCGGACCTCCCGACAACATCGATGAAGAAGACACCTTCCGCCGCATCATCGCCCGTGACCACACCGTCAATGCCGAACTCAATGCCCAGGACGAAGCACTCGAAGGCAAACAAGGCGGCGTCCTCCTCGCCATCGACAAAAACACCGGCCAACAACTCTCCAGCATCACCCTCTCCGAACTCCCCACCTGGGACGGTATGGCCGCCGCCAACGGCAAGATCTACATCACCACTGAAAAGGGTAATGTGATCTGCCTGGAGTAAC
>CAYSOI010000485.1:0-3582 GCA_964432425.1 uncultured Opitutales bacterium
CCTTTGGTGAGAGACTACCTTCTGCACTTTTTCCGTGAAGATGAAAACATAGATGGCTTTGTCCATTACCTCAAAGACAGTTACCTCAATCCGCTCCTTGCTGAAGCCAAGCTCGTCAATGGCATTGGCAACCCGGAGAAGTGGTTCTCCATCCTGGGTTCCTCCGCTGTCCAACGGCTCAAGGACCGTATCGACATCGATTTTCTCCCCCAGAACAAAACTCTCTACGCCCCGCAGGATTCCGTAACTCTGAAGGTGGCGACCAAGAATGTGGAAAAGCTCCTCATCAAAGTCTATCGCATCAACACTTTTAATTATTACAGCCGGAATTTTAAACCCATCGATACCGTCCTCTCTCTGGATGGACTTTCCGCTACCTGGGAACGCACTTTTGAGATAGATGCCGCTCCCATGCGTCGAATGGAGCGGAATCTACAATTCCCGGAACTCAAAGGCAGGGGAGTGTTTGTGGTCGACCTCATTGGCAATGGCCGCAGTAGCCGTGCCCTCATTACCAAAGGCCAACTTCGCATCCTCGAAAAGACAGGGCCCGCTGGCCACGAACTCCGCATTGTCGACGGCAAAAACAAACCTCGTACCGACGCCACCGTCTGGATGAATGGCAAGGAGTACAAACCGGCAGAAGAGGACAATGTGATCCTCATTCCCTACAGCAATCGCCCCGGTTCCCAGCAGATCATTCTGCGGGATGGAGATTTCAGTGCACTGACCCATTTCAGTCATCTTGCCGAAAACTACTCCATGGCATCCGCCCTACACCTGGATCGGGAATCCCTCATTCGGGGTAATCTCGCAACCCTTACCATCCGCCCCGTGGTTCGTCTCAATGGTTGGAAGGTTTCCCCAGGACTTCTGGAAAATATTCGCCTCATCATGCGGACAACGGACTACGAAGGCATCTCCACCTCCAAAGAGATCAAAATCGAGAAATTTGTGGATGATGAAGACTACCTCTACACCTTCACTGTGCCCAACAAGGCCCGGCAAATTCATTTTACCCTCCATGCCCAAATCCAAAACCTCAGCCAAGGCATGAAGGTCAATGTTTCCGCGACGCAGAACTATCAGGTCAATGCTATTGAGCAAACCCTCTACCTGGACTCTCCCCACCTGAGTTTTTCAGGTAAGGGGTATGTACTGGATGTGCTTGGCAAAAATGGTGAACCGCTACCGGATCGCCCCGTTTATCTGGAGTTCAAACATGAAAACTTCAAACCTACTCACGGCTACTCCCTCAAGAGTGATGAGAAGGGACGTGTCTACCTCACCGCCATGCCGGGGATTCAGTGGATTCGGGTTCGCAATGCAGACAACCAGCGGTATTTCTGGGACATCTCCAAAGAACGCCATGGCCAAGTGACGCAACCACGGGTCATCCATGCTGCCATTGGCGAGGTCATCCGGATCAACCTTCCCCGTAATCCCAGTCGTAAAAAGCATTCAGACCTCTTCTCCCTCCTCCAACTGCGGAAAAATGAATACCATGCCGACTTCACCAAATCCGTTCGGATTGAAGACCAGTGTCTGCTCATTGATGACATTCCCGCCGCCAACTACGAGCTCTACCTCAAGGACACGGCTTATCCGATCTCCATCCGCATCACGGAAGGCCAACGCAATCAAGAACAGGACTTCATTCTCTCCAAGCATCGCCATCTCGAAGGTTCCAACCGTGAGCCTCTCTACATCTCCGAAATCAAGATCAACAAGGGCAAAGCCCGGATCGAACTGGGCAACACCACTCCCTTTACCCGGCTTCACATTCTGGCCACCCGCTTTGCCCCCCGTTTTCCAAACTTCAACCTTCTCGACAAAGCCGCTCCCAAACCTTCCTACGCCCTGAATCTCACAGAACCCCGTACCCTCTACGTCGAAGATCGCGACATTGGTGAAGAGTATCGCTACATCCTCGAACGGGCAAATTCCCACAAGTATCCGGGCAACCTTCTGACTCGTCCCGGCATTCTCCTCAATCCATGGGCCATTCGGGATACCCACACTTCCCGCCAGGATGCCAAAGCTGGGGAGCAATTCAAACGCAAACAAGATTCCGCAACTGCCAGCAAACAAGCCATGGGAGGCCCCGGAGGAGGCACGGGAGCGTTGCAGGATTTCTCCACCCTCGATTTTCTGGAGCATCCTACCGTTCACCTTTCCAATCTCCATCCCGATGAGCAGGGCGTGGTCGAACTCGACATCTCCGAACTCTCCGGGCAGCAACAATTGCACATCATTGCCCTCGACCCCAACATCACCATTTACCGCCCCATCCATCTCAAGGCCGAAGATCTCGAATCCCGGGAAAATCGCATGGCACAGTCCCGTGATCCCAACACTCCTTTCTCCGAGCAAAAGTTGATTTCCTTCCGCAAGAAAGGGGAGGACTTCAAATTGGAGGACGTCACCTCCTCCCGTTTGCAGGTCTACGACAACCTCGATACTGTCTACCGCCTCCTCCTCACTCTCTCCGGCCAAAATCAGCACCTTCAGGACTTCAATTTCATACTGGACTGGCCCAATCTGGAACCTGCCGAACAACTCAAAAAATACAGCCAGTATTCCTGTCATGAACTTAACTTCTTCCTCTTCCACAAAGATCCAGAGTTCTTCAAAGAAGTCATCCAGCCCTACATCGCCAACAAGAAGGACAAAACCTTCATGGACCACTGGTTGCTGGAGGCCGACCTGAGCCCGTACACCAAGCCTTGGGAATTCAACCGCCTCAATGCTGTCGAAAAGATCCTCCTTGCCCAAAGTGGAGCGGCCGGATCAGAAGCCATGACCCGCTTCATTCAGGACAAACAAGACCTCCTCCCTATTGATCCGGATAACTACAATTACCGTTTCAACACCGCCATTCAGATTGCCTCCAGTGATGAAAAGGACAGCAGTGGTTTTGCCTCTGCCAAAGAGTCCCAATTGGCGAATCGTGCCAGAGATCTGTCCCTCTACGGAGCCGTGGCCAATGCGGAAATCTCAGTGGGAAGTGCTCCTGATCCAGTTGCATTTACAGCTGTTCCTAGCCCGACTCCTCCACCACCTTCTGCTGCACCCAGGCCTACCTCTGCAGCTCCACTTTTGAGCATGACAAAATCCTTAAATCGGAAAGCCGAAGCGGGAGAGGTCTTGGCTGATGAGGCTGTTGATCGCCAAGCCATAAAGTCCGCAGACGGAAGGGCTTTCATGCGAGAGATTGAGAAAAAGAACCAGGCCCAAAGTGGTCGTGCTGGCGGGAAAGACAAAGCCGTCTATTTTAATAAACGAACCGAAGCCCGAAAAGCCGTCCGCCAACTCTTTCGCCAATTGGAGTCCACCAAAGAGTACGCCGAAAACAACTACTACAAACTCCCCATCGAAAGCCAGGATCAGAACCTCATTCAGGTCAACGCCTACTGGAATGATTTTGCCGCTCACGATGGAGACGAAGGCTTTTTCTCTGGCAACATCATCTACGCCACCCGCAATTTCTCCGAAATGATGCTGGCTTTGGCTGTGATCGACCTTCCGTTTGAATCTCCAGAGCACAAAAGCGAAGCTGATAACCGTGCCTTCACCTTCACT
>CAYSOI010000486.1:0-3566 GCA_964432425.1 uncultured Opitutales bacterium
TTTTCTATTCATAATTTCTGATTTTCTATTCATAATTTCTGATGCTCGAGATCACTCTGAAATCGAAACGCACAGTCTTCATTTCGTCCATTCTTCCAATGTCAATTCGTCGTCTTTGTTGGCATCCTGTTTCACCAAGGCAGCTCTAGCCTGATCCGCCTTGTAGGTAAATTTGTCCGGATTCTTTTCGGCCCGATTTTTAAACCAGCCATCGAGCTCTTCGAGAGTAACCTTGCCGTTCCCATTGCTATCCATGGCAACGAAAGCGTTTTTTCTGCCGCTTTTTTCGGAAGTTGGTCCAGGTTTTGTAACTGTAGACTTCGGTGCAGTCTTCTTCCGGGACTTTTTGGCCGGAAGTCCAGGCACATTCTTGTAAGCCGCAAAAAGCTCCGGGTGCGTCTTAGCCGAAGGATACTCTGCATTAACATTAATAAAGTGGTCGACCAGCTCCTTTTTGAGTGAGGCATACACTTCCGGCAACTGCATCCGCAGGTCCTTCTGTTCGCCAATGTCCTTACTGAGATCAAACAGGGTAAGATCGCTTTTTTTCAGCTTGGCGACCAGTGCCGGCCAATCCGGCGAGAAATCCCGTCCGACATCTCCCCAGAGTTTGTAATTCCCCTTGCGTATGGCGACGTTGCCCCAGAGCTCAAAGATCATGGTGCGCTCGGGGATCGCCGCCTGACCACCTGACTTCATATGCGAGATCAAAGACATACCCCGCATCGGATTCTTACCGTTCATCTTCGGTAAGGGAATACCGGCGACATCAAGCAATGTGGCAAAGACATCTGCGTGCATGACTTGGCTGTCCGAGATCGTACCTTTCGGGAACTGGTTCTGCCAATTCATGAGAAACGGCACACTGAGACCACCTTGATAGGTCGTGCCCTTGCAACCACGGAAGGCACCATTATTGCCGGGAAATCTGCCGCCCGGGCCTTCCGCCATCTGGCAGGCCCCATTGTCACTGACAAAGACGATGAGGGTATTTTCCCGAATCTTGAGCTCGTCAAGCAGATCCACCAACTTGCCGATATTGTAATCCATGTGCTCGAGCACCGCGACATAGTCACTTCGTAAAAAACTAACACCGCGACCAATTGCTTTATCCACCCACTCCTTTGGTGCTGATGAGGGCTTTGACTTGTCCGTACGAATCGGACCATGAACGGCGTTATAGGAAAGATAGCAAAAGAAGGGCTTCTCTTTTATTGCATTCTCCCGGATAAAATCAGCGGACCATTTGGTGAATAATTCAGTCGTATGGCCCTCGGTGTTATCAGGTTTGCCGTTATGCAGGATTTTTGACCTCTCCTTCTTTATCCAATAGGCACTCGATCCACTAAGGAACCCGCGAAACTCATCAAAGCCACGATCATTGGGGAATTCTCCCGGTTGTGCTCCCATATGCCATTTGCCAAAACAACCAGTGGCGTAGCCGGCATCGGACAGATACTCCGAGAGCATTTTGACGTCGCGCTTGATTCCCTTGTATCCGGGCTCACCAGGAACGCCACCAGGACCACGCCACATGCCGTTTTCACTGGTGAACTGTCCCGTAAACAAACAAGCACGTGAGGGTGCACACAGTGGCACGGTGTGATAATTAGTGAAACGAGTACCGCTATTTGCCAACGCGTCGAGTCGTGGCATTTGGACCTCTGTATTATCCCAGTTCGAAGGCAAATCCCCCCAACCATGGTCGTCTGAAATAATAAACAGAATATTTGGATTGGCTACATTCTCCGTTTTGAACCGTATCTTGTTCAAATTCGAATCCAACGGTTCCAAGGATTTTGATGCGGTCTGTGCCAAGCACAAAGATGCGCAAAAAAAGGCGGACAAGGCTGCGACTTTATAATATTTCGTCATGACAATTCTTTCTGCTTATTCATTCTCCGGTATTGAGTGAATTAATCCACTCCCGGATGAGAGCCACACCATCTTTATCAATTTGGTGGGAACCAAACAAGGGCATCTGACCAGCTCCGCGACGATTCATACGAACCAAGAGTTCGGATAATTCAGCATCACCTGGCACAATCAACTTGCCCTCGGGCTTGCCAAGCAAGCCAACCAAGGGTGTCACATTAATCATACCGGTGTGAGCTAGGGGAACATGGTGCTCTAAGTGCAGCGTGGAGCGACCGCCCAGCCCAGTTGGGTAATGACAATGTGCACAATTCACATGAAGATATGCCCGCACTCGCTCCTCTAAGGTCCCGCTCTTGGGATCATACGGATCCGCCAGTTTCACCGCCCGACGTGCCTTCAAGTTACGACTGTCCACCACGATCTTCTTTTTTAGCCACTGTTCCAATTGTGCTAGACCATCAGAATTCGTCCGGTTGAGTTGCGGCGTAGTAAAGCCAATGCCAAAAAGACTACGTTGGTTGTGGCAAATCATACATTCGGAGCGCGAGGGGTAACGCCAAGTCTGATTTTTGATCTCGACCGTCTCTCCCTCCTCGGGAACGAGGGTCGCCGTTTTTCCCGCGGAATCCCACCGGTAAGTGTAGCCCTGCCAAGTACCACTATTGTACAAAACTTGAGTCTCCACTGGTGCATCATCCAAATACAATGTCTTTACCAAAGCCCCACCGGGATCAATCCAGAGGCTAGCTCGAGACAGAGGGCCGCCCCGGTTTACCAGTGGACTATCAGGAACGGCGACGAAGCGACGGGAACTCGCGCCGTCGGCCCAGCCTCTAGCCTGCACCTCGTATTCCTCCACCCCAGCGGCTGGTTTTTGTGCCGGAACATGCGTAAACAGTAATGTCTACGCAAGAGTCTTGGGCCACGGACGAAAGGTTTCCTTGGTCTCGCGTGCTGCGAGGGTTTCTACGGTTCCAGACAGAGAAATAAACACCAGTTTGCCCTCGTGATCTTCACGCACAGCTGTCAGCTTGTTCGCACTGATTTTGGCAATCCGAAACGGCTTACCCAGCGTGTCTTTTGACGCATCGTACGAAACGGCCCAGATCTCCCGAGTCACACAGCAGCCATACACATAGTGCCCAGCCAGCTCAGGGAATCGCTTCCCCCGATAGAAGACACCACCAATGATAGAGCGGAGCTCGGTATGGGGCTGAACCAGCCGAGGAACGGTATGTGTGAGCGTGGGTCCCCCTAGCGGCAAATCGAGATGAAAGGGCTGATGCCCTTCAAAAGACGACCAGCCCGCATTCGAACCGGGCTTCACGCAATGCAGCATCTCCCAGAGATCATCCCCGTTGTCCGCCACCCAAAGTTCGTGAGTCGTCGGATGAAAACAAGTGCGCCAGGGATTACGGAATCCATAGGCCCATATTTCGGGTACCACATCGTCCATTCCCACGAACGGGTTGTCTTTCGGCACCGCATAAGCATATCCCGGGTCAGGCTTGCCATGAACATCGAGACGGAGAATCGATCCCCTTATCACATGCACCTGCTGCCCGATTTTCTCAGGGTCACCCTGTACGGAACCATCCCCTGCGGAGATATATAGAAAGCCATCCTTGGGACCCCACTGGAGATCACAGCCGTTATGATTGGTCGTTTTCCACCTAAACAAGATTTCG
>CAYSOI010000487.1:0-3565 GCA_964432425.1 uncultured Opitutales bacterium
CGTTAACCGTCCTGGCGAAAACGGAACTGTTTGGACAACACGATTTGCTGGATGAATGTGTTTGTCTTGTAGCCGCTTTTCTTGGCCTCACTCATGATGTGCTCCAGCGACACACGGTCGTAGGGCTCAAGCTTGCGGCCCAGGGCGTAGGCGAAGAGTCGCCGTGCAAAGTTCTCGGCGATGTCGTCTTGGTACAGTTCGAGCAATAAAGCTTTCATTTCATGGGGCGATTTGAATGCTTTTCCGTTGGGCATTACGCCGGAGGCTATGACTGCCGTTTTGTCTGGGTATTGTGTCCTCCACTCGCCGAATTGGGCGAAGTTCTCCAAGCCAAGTCCCAGTGGATCGATCTCTTTGTGGCAGGCTTTGCAGGATGCCTTCGAAACATGTTGTTTGATCAACTCTGAGACAGTCGGATTTCGTTTGAGGTTCAATTCCTCACGGGCTTCTTCCAGAGATGGAACATCTTCGGGGGCCTCCATTTCCTTTCCGATCAATGTGTTCAACACCCAGACTCCCCGGCGGATTGGGCTGGTGCGGGTTTTCGAGGACGTCACACGCATGATGGCTGCACTGGTGATGATGCCGCCTTCACGGTCGTCCTTACGCTTTACCAGAAGGGGTGGGTCGTAGCGTTGCTTCTTTTTCTTATTGCTTTTGCGGTTGGCAAAAATGTCTGCGAATTGCCGGTTCATTGAGTCTGGGTTCGTCTTCTCGTAGCCGTGCTTCTTGGCCTTTAATGCAGTTGCCCGTTTGTAGAGCCAGTCACTTTGCACCAGGTCCATGACACTGCGGTTCGAACGGATCATTTCATCGACGAAAAACAAAATTTCATCGTACGTCTCCCGGTTCCATCTTTCATCACGCAGGTATTCGCTCTCGGCCAGGAGATCGCCGAATTCGAGCCATTGACCCGCGAAATTCTCGGCCAGGGCGATACGCTTAGGTGAATTGAGCATTCTGGCAACCTGTGCGATCAAAACTTCGTCTTGGAGAAGGCTGCCGTCACGGCCAAGTTTCAGCAACTCTTCGTCCGGCGGGCCAGCCCAGAGGAAATAGGAAAGCCGGGTGGCCAGCTCCAGTCCTGTCACAGGGTAGGGCATGTCATTATCCTGACTCAGCTCCATGCGATAAAGGAACTCCGGCGACACCAGAATCATCTCGAAGACATGCAAGAGACTCTTGCTGCCATCTTTTGAAGATTGAAGGTGTTGCTTGTACAGGCTGTGGTAAGCTTCGGTGTTTTCCGAAAGCCGAGCATTCTGGCCACGATAGACCCGAACGAGAAATTTTGAAATCAGCTGTTTGGCGTCCTCATCCACTGCATCTTTGGGGATGTCCGTTCTTCCGAGGACAGCTTTGATTGCCTTCGGATTATTGCGGAATTTGGCCAAGGCGTAATTTGCCGCATTGGCAAGTTCGGCGAGGGGTGGCTTGAGCTCGCCGAGTCGATGTGCGTCATTGTCGAAACCCGATTCACCGGGAATATCCGAGGGCACGATTGAAGCGATCTTTGACACCTCTATTTGACCAGTGATGGTGTTGCGATACGGAGGCTTGAGGCTAATTGCCAGCACGGACTCCAGAGTGTTTTCAAACTCGTAACGCGTCAGCCGTCTCAAGGGTGTGGGACCAATGTGTGACTTGCCATCTCGCAACACAAATGACTTGTGAAACCAGTCCTGGATCGCCTGCTTTTGAGTAGGCTCCAGTGGTTTCTTGCCTTCGGGTGGCATTTCTCCGCGAACCACCATTTTTTCAGCTCGTACCCACAACTTGGTATGCGGGCCGTAAGACGCATTGGCAGGTTCGATCAACGGTTCTAAGTCAATCCCACCTTTCCTAGTATCACTGTCGTGGCAGGAGAGGCACCGCTCTTCGATCACCTCGGCAGCTTTCTCAAATTCTACCGCAAATGTCTGGCATTTGCCTATGGTCAAAAAGCCTGCCACGAAGGCAGCCAGAAGAGTTTGGCTCTTCATCATCTATTGTGCCTTGGCTGATTTGAGGGACACCACAACCTTCTTGCCATCCGTCTCTTTGTATTGCCCGGTCAGTGTCACCACTTTGCCGACGTTGCGGTCGAATCTCAGTTTGTGGTTGTTCATAAACGGAACCTCAATTTTCAGATCACTCTTGTCAGAAAGTCGCAGCAGATAGTACTCCCTCTCACCCTCGATTTCGATGCGTAAGAGACCTTTGGCAGTGAGTGTCTTTCCGTCCGCCCCGCTGATCTTCCAACTCCCATCATCGGGATTGATCGGCGTGAAGTTTGCCTGCTCGGTGATGCCCGGCAGTAGTCCCGTGGAATCTCCGATGCTTGGCGTTGGGGCACCCATGAGTTTCATCAATGTGAGCAAGAGGTTCGCATAGGGCTGGGCTTTGGGGTAACGCACATGTCGGCCCAGGTTCACCTGCCCGCCTCCGCCACCGGCGAGGATCAGTGGCAGATCGGTCAAAGAATGGTAATCGCCATGCTTGATTCCAGAGCCCCAAAGGATGAGCGAGTTGTCAAACACGGTTCGGCTGCCGTCCGGCAAGGTTTTCAATTTCTCGATCAAATACCGCAGCTGCTCGGCATGCCAGATGTTGATACTGTCGTAGGCTGGCAGAACCTTCTTGTTGCGAACGTGATGCGAAACGTAGTGAAACTCCGAGTTTACCCCGATAAAATCGTAATGAATGCGGCTGTTCGTGTTGGCGAGCATGCACGAAATGACACGTGTGGAATCGGTCCAGAAAGCCAGTGCCATCAAGTCCATCATCGCCTTGACCCGCTCACCGAGGTTGCCCACTTCGAGAGTTGGGTCGAACTGTGCCAGTTTGGGGTCCGCCGCAGCGGCCTGGCCATTGGCCCGTGCCCGCTCGATGCCTTTCTCCACGTCACGTATGGAATCAAAGTAATGCTGCAACACCTGCTGGTCAGCTGAACTGGCTTTCCGCATCAACGACGATGAGGCATCCTTCACACCGTCCAGGATGCTGGCCAATTCCATTTGGCGTTTTGCCCGTACTTCGTCTTTGAAAATCAAATCAAAGGCCGACTTCGGATCATGCTGGCCTCGCATTGGCTGATGAGTCTTGTCATAGGAAAGTATATTCAGCCATGGGTGTTGCTTCCAGACATTGTCAGCGGTCAGTTGCACGGACTTGATCGGCGTCTGGTCTCCGATTCGGTCGGCGATCTGTTGGTCGAACGAATACCGGCTTTTGTCCCTATGCCGCGTGGCACTCATGAATGTTCCCGGAGCATCCATATGATCGGACGAACCGTTGTTATCCAGATTTCCAAGAATGAGAATGTCCTTCTGCACAGGTGCCAGCGGGCGAAGGATTTTGGATAGCTCGAACTCCGTTTCCGTGCCGCCGTAAATGTCCCACGAATGTGGATTTACTCCGCAGCCCTTGTACAACACACAGAGTCGTAAAGGGTCGGTTTCTGCAGTCTTCACTTTTGCGTAGCTGATCGCCGGAGACATGATGTCCAGAAACGGCAGTGCCAGGGATATGCCCGTGCCCTTCAGCAAAGTACGGCGTGGAATTTGATAATTACCTGGTTTCATTG
>CAYSOI010000488.1:0-3548 GCA_964432425.1 uncultured Opitutales bacterium
CAGGATTCTACCTAAAACTCATTCGGCAACCTGTCCAAGCCCCCCGACCACCTCAGAATCGAATTGTCATCTGCATCACCTTGTCGAGTCTATTCTGAAGATTCTAAATGAATCAAAGGACTTGATCTTGAATGCTGCTTCACGTCTTAAAAAAGTATACTACAAGGCTCCAAGCTTGGATGAACTTTTTAAGTTGGCTGATCTCGCATGGGGTTTGGTCTATAAAGCGTAAGCAGCAATTGTTCCCAGATTATCGGCTTTAAGAGAGTTGGTGCTCTTGTGGCCACTGGTCAGAATGTTTGAACAGCGGTGCTGTCACTTCCTTGAGAAACCATTGGGACTATTTGGAGATCCTGGCTGAAATTATCTAAAGTTCATGAAGCTCTGTAATCGAGTTAAACATGGTTTGCCCTCTGTTTAGGTGCTAGGATCTTGTCCAGACCCAGACTCGTAAGTACCTTGTCCAAGTTGCTTGGTCCAAGCTTTTGCAATAAATATGCCAAAGCCTTTGAAGCCGCTCTTTTCCAGACGGAATCAGACTCCCTGAACTCATCATTCAGCTTCTTCAATACACAGAGAGTATCCACAATCTCTGGGTTACTATCGATACCCTCGCTTTTGAGTACTTCCTGAATTCTATCCTCATATTCTTCAGATGCATCATATGGGTAGAAGCCTCCATCAGCCTGTTGGAGCTTGAGCAGGTCTGATAGACCATCAAATTCGTTTGGTGTAGTTGGGGCTTCTTCCATGACACTGTACACTTTCTCTATCTTATGAGGATGAGGCTCGCTCCTTCTTTTGGATGCCATTTTTGCGAAGACTCTATCCGGAACTAACGTAGACCTCTTTTCTTCAAGTGCTGACATACCGAACACCCCAGCAGCAAGTGCTGGAGATTTACTACACATGAGGACGTTCGGAGTCCGATAAGAACCCTTTTGAGAAGGTAACTGGACTGGAATGCGTTGGAGTTCAGGATTTCCAGACAGCCTATCTTCCTGACTACGGTATTCAACTGCTACAAATGAAGTGTTTCGGCAAAGTACACCGTGTTTTTTCGATAGATCAACGATCCTGTTCTCTTTGCGACTTTCTCTTCTCTTTGCGAAAGGGGACTCATGATGATTTGGGTTTTTACCGAATTCCAATGTCTTGATCTTATGTGACGCCCAGAACTTGTGATGATTGCTGGCATTGCCACCCTCATCAATTTGTATGGTAGCTTCCCATTGCAAAGGACCTGATGGACCATTCCCACTTAGCACTACCTTTGATGGAGTGCCCCCCTTTATCTCTGCGTGCATAATATAGGCATCTCCATCAAAAATGGGTAGAAACTCTTTTGTGCCGATGTCATATTCTAATTCAGTACTTCCTTCAAATTCGAGATGGATATCCTGAATTATAGGAGTACCCATACGACTGAATGTCCTAAGGACTACAGGTTCAATGCGTTCATGGTCAGAAATGAATTCTGCTACACCTCCTGTTGCTTGGGCAATGCCTCGAACTAAATGCTCTGAGCTGGAGTTTCCGATTCCAAATGTAAATATCCGATTTTGCGAAGCATACTCTTGGGCTAACTGATGAACTGCATCTTCGTTACTGACTTGGCCGTCTGTAAGTAACAACACCTGTCGAACACCTCCTTCTGCTACTTCCTGTTCGAATAGATGTTCCAAGGGCGAAAGGAGTTCTGTCCCTCCTAAATCTGCTTGCGAATTCTTGATATAATTCAACGCATCCTTGAGGGTCTCTTCAGAATAGCGTTGGGGGACTGGTTTCCATTTCTCATAGGTGGAACCAAATCGAATGATGTTGAAGGTGTCTCCAATCCGCAAGCTTCTCAAGCTTAGCTCCAATGCTTGTTTAGCTTGATGATATGATCTGCCATATCCACCCATGGAACCGGATGCATCCAAGATAAAGATGGTTTCTGAATGCGTTTCATTGGTTTCCTCAAAATCAAATTCGGGATAAAAGGCCATCGTCACATATGGCGTTCCGTCAGGTCCATGAGACGATAGGGCAACAGGTTCCTCTTGTCTTTCCAAATGTAGACAGACAATCACATCATCATTCATCTCCGTTCGTTCCTCCCTAAGCTGAATGGTGGTTTGCCCGGAAGTATCCTTGGATACAGTGAGTTTGTGACTGGGAGACTCAACTTCAGTTAATGGAAAAGTCTTGTCTATATCGATCTGGACTTCCAGGCCGTATGGAACGTGTTGAACATGAGGAGGATTCACAAACTCTGCATCCATTACTGCTTCTGAACCCTGAGTGCTTTGAGGGACATAACGGGGAGCAACAGTTGCCGGATAGGATAACCTCACTTCCTCGTCCATTGGCTTCAATGTCGTTAAGTATTGAATTTCTATGGCCACGGTTTCTCCAGGACCCAAGTTTCCAACAAGAGTGCTGAAGATGTCAGGTCTGTGTGACTCCATTAAATAAGCTGAATGTCCATCAGAGATGGCATCCTCATACAGATCCTGAGCCTTCTCATTGCTTTCAATCTCTCCAAATATGACACTGTCGCCTTTCCGGATTTCAAAACTGTGTATTACCGCGTCCTCTGGTAACGGAAATGTGTACACTGCTTCGATCGATTTTGATGAGTCATTTTTGTATCTTTGCTCAACTTTAACATCTTGGGTAAAGCCTGATATCTTTGAATGGATTCGGACACCTTCCAGTGCCAATTTTGTTGAAGCGTCTGTGGATTGGAGTGATGGATAATCTGTCATGGTTGTGGTGTTTTCGATGGTTTGGTTTTATTTGAAATTTTAAGAGAGAATTTTACGGATTTCTTCCAGTTGCTCACGGGTTGGTAAATCTTTGGATGTATCAATATGAAGCTCATATCCAGGGGCGATAGGATACCTCGACCAGCAACTAGCCTGAATTGTACGACCAGGCTTATGGACCGGTTCTGCTTGGGCTTCGTCTAGTTTTCCATTTAGGATCAGCCTTATGTTTTCCAGTGAATGCCCAGCATCCTGAAGTTGTTGTATTTGGGTCAGACGCTCTACATGACTTGCGTCGTAGTAGCTGCCCCTTCCTTTCCCCTTGGGCGGGTGTAGCATCTCCCTTTGCACGTAGAAGCGAATTCCCCTTCGCGTTACCCCGGTTTTGTTTGCTAAATCTCCAATGTTGTATGAATTTAACATGACACCATGAATGTGACATTAGATGATTGGATCAAGAAAAATTTTCTTCATTTGGAAATTTTCAAGAATCTCCATGCAGTAAAAAGGCTCCCTATCTAAAGGATTTCCCTAGCAAGGGACTAGAGGTGATCATTTTGATTTCCTCAACTATGATTCTCGATTAATTGGTTGTGCTGAGAATTGAATGAAAGAATCAAAATCAATCCGTTGAGCCGTCACATAGAATCATCTCGGAAATTGTTGAGCCTTGAACCTGTCACTATGATAATGAACGATGTCAGCCCTAGCAATTTTAAGGTTATCCTACGAACCTATCTCGCCAAGATCCTAGTAAAATGGGATCCTCACCATTCCAACTAGCGATAATTAATT
>CAYSOI010000489.1:0-3547 GCA_964432425.1 uncultured Opitutales bacterium
TCACCATGATTGACGAAAAGATCGGCGAGATCCTTTCCGCACTGGACGAGCAGGACCACCTCAGCAATTCCATTGTCGTCTTCACCTCCGACCACGGCGACTGCATGACCGATCACGGCCACAGCCAGAAGTGGACCATGTACGATCAGGTCACCCGAGTACCAATGATTGTCTGGGCTCCTGACGGACGTTTTGGCGAGCATCGTGAGATCAATGACCTGGTCCACCAAATGGACATTGGCCCTACTCTCATGGACCTTGCTGGGGTTGAGAAACCCGAACCCATGTCCGCTCACACCTTGATGCCCATGCTGGATCCAGATGGTGACGATTCGGCTTGTGCCCGTGACGTAGTCTATGCCGAACAAGCCAAGGATGGCAACTTCACCACCAGCCGGTTCATGACCATGGTTCGCACCCAGGATTGGAAAATGGTCCACTTTCTCGACGAGCCCTGGGGCCAACTCTTTGACCTCAAGAACGATCCACACGAAAACAACAACCTTTGGAACCAGCCTGCCGCTGCCAGCCAACAATCTGAACTTCTTGCCACCCTCCGTGAATGGCGTATCCGCGACACTTATGAAAACGCCGACCTTTGGTCCGACGTACGCTGAGCAATCGAGGAATGTATCCCTTGTTACGGAGCTTCAAATCTGAAAGTACAATTATGAAAAAGTCCCTGATCTCTCTATTCTTTATCCCAATTTTCTCGTTCAGCATTTTACACGCTGAGCGGGATCCGGCCCGGCTCACCCATGGTCCCATGCTGGGGAAACCTACGGCTCACACAATGACGGTTTGGGCACGGACGTCAGATCCTACTGAATTCCATGTCCGGTACGGTGTCACTGAGTCGAACCTCGACCAGGAATCACCAGCCGCAGTTACCCGTATCGAGAACGACAACACGGGCACGGCCACACTCGTCAACCTGAAGGCCGATCAGCGTTACTTCTACCAGGTTTACATCAAAGGCCGGCCACATGGTATCCCCGGATCCTTTCTCACTTTGCCGGATTCTGAAGAGGTGAAGAGCAAGGAGCACAACCCAGAAGGATTATTCAACTTTCGGTTCCAGATTGGATCCTGTGCCAACCAGAACCCAATCCATGGTAATGGCCACCGTTCCCGAACCTACGAAAACCTGAATAAATTTTGGGCTCACAAGACGCACTTCCACATCATGAATGGCGATTGGCTCTACGAAGAGCTTAGGGAGCATCCGGTGGAAGCCTGGCGTCTCCGGGCGGGCATTGACAAGATCCCTTTGAATGTCGAGCTGATGCCCACAATGGTTGGGGTCTGGGAAAACTATAAACTCTATCTCAGCCGAGGAGTCTCGCTATCCCAGTGGCATCGAAATGTCCCAAGTTACTTCACCTTCGACGATCACGAACTGGTCAACGACATCTGGGGAGCTGCCACTGCCGGGCGTCGTGATCGACGTGCTGTCTTTCGCGACATCGGTACCCATGCTTTCTACGATTACCTTGGTTGGGCAAACCCGACCGAATTTGACCATCGCGTCCACGTCTCCCGTGCCGAGATGAAAAAGGGCAGTGACCTGCTGGTCGACAAGACCGCCAACTTCAAAGCCATGCCCTTGAACGAGATGTCAAATCTCCATGTGCACTGGGGCACTTCCACTGCTGGCGTCAATGACCTGAAATACGATGTCCTCAGCGAGGGGCATCCCAATTCCTATGTCTATGATATCAAGGAAGTAGTAGATGAACATACGCTTCGCCTTCATATGCCAGCCAAAGTGAGCGACACCGTGACCTATTCGATTGGTCGCCGTAGCTACGCGAAGTTCACTGTAAGTAATTGCGATTTTTACTTACTAGATACTCGTGGGACACGGGACATGCACGATACTTCGGATCGCGGCAAAAAAGGACTTTCCATGCTCGGCTCGGCACAGCGGAAATGGTTGCTGGATTCAATGAGGTCGAGCAAGTCTGACTTCTCTTTCGTGGTATCCTCCGTGCCTTTCATGATTCCCCACAGTGGTGCAGGAGGATTTGAAGCTGCGGCGAACAAGGAAGAAGCGTGGACTGCGTTTTTTGATGAACGGGAAATCTTGATCGATGCCTGGACGGAGATTGGAAAGCCAGTGTTTGTCATGACCGGCGACTTGCACAACAGCTTCGCCATTAAGATCACCGACCAGATCTGGGAGTTTTGCTGTGGCCCACACAACAGCGTGAACCACGTCCCCAAGAACGATGAAATGGATCGTCCGGCAACGGGTAAATTCAAGTTCGGCCCCCGGGAATGCGACATTCGTTGGAGCAGTTACATCTTGCCGGACCTGGAACGCATGCAGCGTTTGTATCCCTACTACGCAGTCGTGAAGATCAACAACGTGTTCAACATGCCACAGAAACTTGGCGACGAACGCTGGGTGGCGTATCCTCACCCCCAGGTGGTGTTCCAGTATTACAACGGCAATACCGGCGAGCTTGAATACGCAGAATCGATTTCAACACGGCGGACTCCTTCTAAAAAATGATTGCGGATAAAGGGTAGGGGTAGAAGCCCCACCTACTCCGCCTCGAAGCTATGCTTGAAGTCGACTGGGTTTTTCAGTACGAGAGATGCACCCACAAACCGCTATGAGTAGCTACTCAATTTCCCTTCTACCATTCCTCTGTAGAGCTTGGGTCTGCATGGCCTTGTTGCTTGTCCTGAGCGTTGTTCGGGGGCAAGGGCATTTGGAGTGGGACAATACCACTTTTGATGGGGCAGGCATGCCGCCCTTAAGTTACCGGGCGGTACCATTGTTTGGTGAAGGGCATCGGTTTCACGAGGTTCTGGACATCATTCCTTACCAGAACCATCGGGATGAAGCAGAGATGCTGATTCTAGGTCGTAAGGGGCAGATTTGGTCGGTTCCACTGAATGGGGGGCAGAGCAGAGTTGAGCTAAACGTGCGTACACACTTCGAAGATTGGCTAGACGGCAAACCGCCGTATCCACGCATACATTTATTGAGCGGCATTCTTGATCGAGAATGGCCGAATCGTCCCTACTTGTATTTGGCAGTTCATCAGCAGACCGGGAAGGTTGGGGAGTGCATGATTATGAGGTATTCAGTGAGCATCGAGCCACGCTTAGCCCTGGAGGGGAAACCCGAAATCTTGTTCAGTTGGAAGACCTTCAATCACAATGGCTGTGATCTTCAGTGGGGTCCACAAGACGGATTCCTTTACATCTCGGCCGGGGATGGCTCTGTGCAACGTGATCCTGAAAAAGTTGGGCAGCAGGTGCATGTGGTAAGGGGATCAATCCTTCGTATCGATGTTCACAGCAAGCCAGACCCTGGAAGAGCCTATGCAGTGCCAAAGGACAATCCTTTCGTGGGGATGGATGGCGTTTTGCCTGAGATTTGGAGCTATGGCCTGCGGAATCCCTGGCGAACCTGTTTTCACCCGACAACTCACGAACTGTGGGTGGCAGACAATGGAGACGATCTTTGGGAAATGCTGCATTGTGTGAAGAGCGGATCCAATGCGGGTTGGTCGTCTTTTGAAGGGCATCA
>CAYSOI010000490.1:0-3540 GCA_964432425.1 uncultured Opitutales bacterium
GATGAGTTTCCACAACCATTGGTGCATAGGGTGTTTTTTGATTTTCATAATGTAATTGGGATCACCGTATCTATGGACTAACTTCTACGTCAAGACAGGTTCCTTATCCTGCATGTGTGACCGCTTCATTTAACACTATCACCCTGCTATGGATTTTGCATTTCCGAAGAAGCTCCTGGGGATCTCTACCTCCGCACCTTGCGATAAAGAAAGGCGTCGGAGGTGAGCAGTGAAGTCAAGAGGGCATTCATGCTGCCGCCGCTTTCTTTGTAGGCACGGTGGGCTTCCTGGAGGATGGGGGCATCGTTGAGGGTTTCGTTTCGGCCCATCCAGAAGCGGAAAGCATGGCGTACGAAGACTTGCTCGACCCGTTCGCTTTCGGCTAGTTTTTGGATCATTTCGAGGGCGTTCCCGACTGGCCCGTCCAGGTTGGCATCTCCACTGAAAAGAATCTCGCCGCTGGAGTCCACAGGTTGGCCTTGCTCCTTGTCCCGGAGACGGCCGATGTGGTTGTACATCTCGAAAGGGAGGCCGAGGGGATCCATTTTCCGGTGACATCGCCAACATTCCTGTTCCCGGGTCACCCGCATACGATGTCGCAGGGTGGAGTTCGGTTCGTCCGGCAACATGGCGTCCACCGTAATGGGAACATCCGGGATCGCATCTCCCAGGAGCCGTTCCCGGATCCACTTTCCCCTCTGGATTGCATGGTTGTCCATTGCATCAGAATGCGAAGCCAGCCAGGCCGGATGGGTCAGGATGCCCATTCGTTGGGTCGTATCCAAGGTGGAGATGGCCTTGAGGGCATCTATCGCGGGAGCCCGGTTGCTGGCGGGGGCTTGGGACTGGCGGACATAGATCGGCTTTGAGGGATTGGGAAACAAGTGGTCCAGCATTCCTTGTTCACGGGATTTCCTTTTTGCCTTCTTGATTTCGAGGTCCCGGGCTTTGTTCCCTTTTTCAGGTTCCGGGATGACGAAATCCTTGAGGGGGATGATGAAAGGCATCTTCTCTTTTCCCAGGTACCGGACGTCGGTCAGGAACAAGATACCAAACTTGTATGGGGCGGACGTGTAGGGCTGATAGACCACGCGGTCTGTGGTGAGCAATTCCTTCAACACTTCCTTGTCTTCCTCCAGGATGAGTTCCACCAACCTGTCCGTGTTCGCAATCATGCTGTTCATGGCCGCATAGTAGGTAGGGAAATGCCCACCACTTTTCCGGACTGCGTCCTGGTCTTTGCAGATGGTTGCGGCTCGGTCGTAGTCGAAATATTCACGGAAGAACTGTAGGATGCGGGGCTTGCGAATGGTATCATCATTGAGAATGCGTGCGACCTCCCGTTTGACGTCTTCGCGGGTCTTCAACTTCCCGTTGGCCAAGGCCTCCTGCAAATGGTCATTCCCCGGCCGGATGTAGGAGAAAGCGGCATTGATGGCCAAAGCGAGTTCCTGGCCGCTGAGCGGGACACGACCATATTGATCCGGTTTGCCGGACTTGCATAGCTCGGATCGAAAGAGGGCATCCCGATCAAGGAAGATGGGTGTCAGGCCAAGGATGGCCCCTTCTTCCCTTCCCAGTTTCCCAATCGATTTTCTGGCGATCTCCACATAGGTGTCCGTCTCTTCCCGAGTCGGTGGTCGAAGGGTGAGGGCTTCAAAGAGGAAGTTCACCGCTGCCTCCAATTGTTTCCCCGTTACGTCAGGTTTCTGCATCAGCTCATAAACCGGAGTCAACGGCCGCATGATTTCCTGGCTGTATTTTGTGGCTTTCGGGCCACTTCGCTGGATGGGGCCAAAGGCCATAAAGTGCAAAATCCCTTCAGCGACCTTGGTGATTTGCAACGCCTCGGAGCTGTTCACGTTGTAGAGAAATGGATAATTCCGTAGCCCATGGTCTCCGGGAGTGGTCAGGATTGGCGGAAAACTGGGCACCATTTCTCCGCCTGTTCGCCTCTCCAGGCCAAGGAAAACTTTCACCTGTCCGACAAGGTTGGGGGGAATGTGGTCACCATGGGTAAACACTCCCGGGCGTTCCGGGTCATACTCTCTCCTCGGGCTCACCAGATCATTGAGCCGGACAAGGTGTTCCTGTGGGTGAATTCGCCAGAGCCGGGCGGGCGTGGAGGACGGCTCAAGGTTGTCGTGCTTGGTATTGAACAGCAGATCGTGGTCGAGATGGTTTCCCTTGGACGGGAGTTGGTTATCCAGAAAGCCACCCTTCCCATCCATTGCCTTGCCCAGGCCATCCGTGATCCAACTGGAGATTGTCCACCTTTCCATCAGGTCTGGCTGGGTCTTCTTCTTACGCGGCGGCATTTCCTTCAACGCGACTTGTTCCCAAACCCGTTTCCAGAGAGCTGCATTCTGTTCAGTTATGTTACTTAAATCATGCAGTGCGACGCCGCCCTTCTGGGTCTCACCATCATGGCAATCCAGGCAGTAGTTTTCAAAAAAAGTCGTTACCCCCGCCTCGGCCTCCGGCAGCTTTGCATCGACCTGTAGCCAGAGAAAACCTGAGAACAAGCCTAGCCAACTTGTTGACTGAAGGAGCTTCATCCTAGGCCAGCAGGCTCTCGATCGGGCCAGCCTTACTATGGTGAAGGGAAGCCATGTTCTTATCCATGTTGAACCGATCCACCTCTGTCCCCACACCATGGAGGAAAGTGGTATAGAGGTCATTGATCGGGCGGTTTTCGACATGGGTGTATTGATTGGTCTGGAAACGCCCGCCCCCATTGCCCAGTAGAACAAAAGGCCAGTTGGAGCCATCCGTATGCTGCTTGTCGGCATTGTTGCTGGTGTAGACGATCAGGGTGTTGTCCATCATGTTGCCCGAACCTTCCGGAATGGCTTCCAGGGATTGGATCAATTTGACCAGCATCCTAGTATTGTACTGCCGGATTTTGATCCAGGTCGGGTTGTCCACTTGTTCCATGTGGCCGAGACCGTGACCGGTGCCTTTGACTCCCAGGCCTTTCCACGAACCAAAGAACTCTCCTCTCCCGGAAGCCACGGTCAGCACATTGGTAAGGTTCGCCTGGAGGGCGGCGATCCCGATCTCTAACAGGCAATCATGCCAGTCTGTCTCGAACTTTGGGTGAAGATACCGGTCATCCGGGGTTGGGGCAAATTTACGGAGACGGTCAGGAATCGTCGTAAGTTTTTCCCGCAATCCATTGATTTCCCTGAATCCCTGCACAAAGTCCAGATAGTTGCCACTTTCCCCAGGCAATATGCCTTCCCCTTTGTGCTTCGCAACGCCTTCGACTCGACGCATGATTTCGGACTTCGTCTCGTAACGCTCCTTGATGTCACCGTCTGCAATGCTACCGAAGAGCATCCCATAAAGGTTGTTGGGATCCGAGTGCATGAAAATCGGTCGACCCGGGCCTGATGCAGTCAAGGTCGCAAGGGTTGGGCGGGACTTCATGCTCTCCAGGGATTCCATTCCAATGCTCAACGGCGGGAGCATTGTCTTCGGCAGGGCCTGGCCCAGGACATAGTCAATCGTCGCCGCAGCTGGCGGCACACCCTGACT
>CAYSOI010000491.1:0-3532 GCA_964432425.1 uncultured Opitutales bacterium
CGCGAAGGTGGAGTGGACCGCGAAGAGTTTCGCGTCAAGTCCGTGGTCGACCGCACCAACACTACCTTTTCGGTCTGGATGGGGCTGACAGTTGGCTGTGCTCAGTGTCATACACATAAGTATGACCCGATCACCCAAAAAGAGTATTACCAACTCTATTCCTTTTTCAATAATGCCAACGAGAAGGACTTGAAGGGGGATGCCGATGCTTCCGCCATAAAGGAGTTTGAAACCAAGTTGGCCGCCCATGAAAAGAAGCTGAAAGATCTGGAAAAGAAGTTGGAAGATGCCCGCCCCGGAATCGAAAAACGGATGGCCGAGTGGGAACAGGAGCAGTTGCAGAAATTGCGGGATATCTGGAAGCCTCTGGAGTCTGTTACGGTTACGAAAGAAGGGGAGAACGTCCTCGTTTTGACTGGAAAGACGAAGTTGGAAAAGGTCACGGGTCTTCAGATATCTGCGGCCGAAACTTTGAAACAAAACGCCGTGGTCTCGGGTGTTGAGGTCACAGCCCAAGCGACGGAAACTTCCGGCAGCCTTTGGTTGGACAGTGCTGCGGCAAAGACTCCGAAAGGGAACAAGGCGGTGTCCGCTGTTCTCGATTCGGAATCTTCTGAAGGTTGGACCTTGTTGAAGAAGAATTCTGAAAATTCACTCATTCTGACCACTGCGGACTCCCCCGGAGCAGGAGGCTGGAAAGGCAACCCTCTGAAAAATGGAAGTCAGGATGGGGCTACGAGTTTGCTCAATGTCTACTACGGTTCACCAGTTTCCGGAAGAGGGACCGTCGAGATAATTCGCGTCTTCACCATGGGGGCTCCCAACAATACCTTTACCGTCTACTTGCTCCGTCCCAATGGAGGCAAGCTGGAGGTGATTCAAGCACAGCAATTTAAGGCCAATGGGCAGGATGGAGAACGTGAATTCAAGCTGGATTCTGCCTGGGAGGTGCAAGGGGGAGATCTCTTTGGGCACTATGGAAATGGCGGGCCAACTTTCACTGGAGGTTCCAAGGATACCATCTACTATCCTCTTCGTTCCAAGCCCAAGAAAGGAGAGAACCTGGAAGTGGCTAAATTCAGTAAAATCCCTCCTCGCAGTTACTCCCTGCAATATGAACTGAAACCAGCATCGCTTCCGGAAAACCAGAAGTTTGTGAAGTCTACCTGGACTTCTGACGGGGCGACGTTGTCTGTACGTTTGAAGTGGCAAGGCAAAGTGCCTGCGGGAGATTTCAAAGTATCCGTCACCAGTCATGCCGATCCAGTTGGCGGTGCTGGTGCAGGTTTGGATGCCAAAATCGTCAAGATCCTGAAATCCCCGGAAAGAACCAAGGAACAGCAACAGCAGTTGTTTGATTTCTATTTGGGCAAGGACAAAGAAGGGGCAAAGTTGAACAAACAGTTGGCCAACCACAAAAAGTCCACACCCAAGAAACCGTCCGCTCTGCTCCATGTCATGACCGAGGGCAATGGCAGGGAGACCCGAGTCCACTTGCGTGGTAATTTCATGTCCAAAGGGGACCCCGTTCAAGCTGGAACGCTTGCCGCCTTGCCACCCCTCAAACCTCGGGGAGATCGTGCGGACCGCCTCGACTTGGCCCGCTGGATTGTGGACCCTGCCAATCCGCTGACTTCCCGAGTCGCCGTCAACCAGATCTGGGCCGAATTGTTTGGGCAAGGTTTGGTCCGAACCGCCGATGACTTTGGCACCCAAGGTGAACTCCCTTCTCACCCCGACCTTCTCGATTGGTTGGCTGCTGAATTTCAACGTGTCGGATGGAGCCGTAAGGCCTTGATCAAGAAGATCGTGATGTCCGATACTTACCAGCAAGTTTCGCAATCCCGCAAAGATCTCAACGAAAAGGATCCGGAAAACCGCCTGCTGGCTCGCCAGAACCGTTTCCGTCTCTCCGCCGAGTTGGTTCGGGATCAGTTCCTCACCGCATCCACTTTGTTGAATGAGCAAGTCGGCGGCCCGAGTTTTCGCCCCCCTCTGCCGCCCAGCGTGACAAGAGTCCAGTTTGTCAACAAATGGAAAGCCGATTCCGGTGATAACCTCCTTCGCCGCGGCATGTACATTCACCTGCAGCGTAACCTGATGTTGCCCATGTTGATGACCTTTGACCGCCCTGAAGCCATTCTTTCCTGCTCCCGTCGTGAACGTTCCAACACGCCACTCCAGGCCTTGACTCTTCTCAACAGCCACCTCTTCGTCCAATCCTCCAAGGAACTGGCGAAGGTGTTGCTCAGTAATACAGAACTGGACGACTCGCAACGGGTTTCCGAATTGTTCCGGCGGGTGATTTCCCGTCCACCCTCCGAGACCGAAAGCCAACGAGTTCTCCAACTTCTCAAAAAGGTATCCAGGATCTACACCGCCGAGACCCAAGACGCTCAGGAGTTGCTAGGCAAAGAATTACAAGCCGACTTGAAAGACACAGATCTTGCGAAGGCCGCAGCCTGGGTCATCGCCTGCCGAACTGTCCTCAATCTGGATGAAGCCATAACAAGAGAGTGAGCCAACTCAGAAGCTCCAAAGTAACACTTTAACAAGAAAAAGGAGAAACCCATGAATCCGTCCAATCTACAACAAATGATCGCCTCCCGCCGCCAATTCCTCACCACCAGTGCCAGCGGCCTTGGAGGTCTTGCACTGTCTTCGATGCTCTCGAAAGATCTCGTCGCTTCCAGTCAACGCACCGATCCCCTGGCCCCTCGCAAACCCCACTTCGACAAAGCTCCGGCCAAAGCCTGTATTTTCGTATACCTTGCCGGAGCCCCAAGTCAGTTTGAACTCTTCAATTACAAACCCAAGCTAGTCGAACACAACGGCCAACCCTTGCCCGATTCTCTCACTGAAGGCGTCCGTTTTGCCTTCATCAACAAAAACGCCAAAGTGCTGGCTTCCAAACGCAAGTTCAAGCAGCACGGCGACTCCGGAATGTGGTTTTCCGATGCACTCCCACACCTCTCAACCTGTGCGGACGACATCACCATGATCCACTCCATGAAGACGGAAGCCTTCAACCACCATCCAGGGCAATTGGCCATGTGTACCGGCATGCAGCAATTTGGTCGACCCAGTATCGGTTCCTGGGTGACCTACGGCTTGGGCAGTGAGTCCGAGAACTTGCCGGGCTACGTGGTCCTGACCGCAGGTGGTGCAGCACGAGGCGGAGCGACTCTCTACACCAACGGCTTCCTTCCCTCCAGCTACGGCGGAGTCCTCTTCCGCAACCAGGGCGAACCCGTCTTGAATCTGAACAATCCGACTGGATTGAACGCCTCGGTGCAACGCTCCTCCCTCGACGCTTTGGCCGACCTCAATCGGGAGCGTCTCAACGAAGAAAACGACACCGAAATCCAAAGCCGCATCGATGCCTACGAACTGGCATTCCGCATGCAGACCGCAGCTCCCGAATTGATCGACACCTCCAAGGAAAGCAAAAAGACTCTCGAATCCTACGGCTCCGGCGATTTCGCAAAGAACTGCCTGTTGGCCAGACGGCTGGTCGAACGCGGTGTTCGCT
>CAYSOI010000492.1:0-3521 GCA_964432425.1 uncultured Opitutales bacterium
GGATCGGAGCACTTTGTTAAAACGGCTTTCGGTGGATTTGACGGGGTTGCCGCCGACTCCTGAAGAGATTGAAGCGTTTGTGCAGGATCAGTCAGAGAAGGCCTACGAGAAGGTGGTGGATCGTTTGCTGGCCAGTCCGCATTACGGAGAACGAATGGCTTTGCCTTGGTTGGACGTGGCGAGATATGCGGACAGTAATGGTTTTCAGCAGGATGGGGATACCTGGCAGTGGATCTGGCGGGATTGGGTGGTGAAGGCATTGAATGAGGACATGCCGTTTGATACGTTTACGATTTGGCAACTGGCCGGAGATTTGTTGCCAAATGCGACGAATGAACAGAAGGTCGCCAGTGGGTTTAATCGAAACCACCTTAACAATGGTGAGGGTGGTGCGATTGCGGAGGAGCAGCGCTTTGTGATCCTGTTTGACCGGATTGAGACCACGGCCACCACATGGTTGGGGCTGACCATGACGTGTGCTCAATGTCACGATCACAAGTACGATCCGGTCACGATGAAGGATTATTACAGCTTACTGGATGCGTTCAATCGAGTGCCGGAATCGGGACGTCCCGGAAGGCAATCTACGAGGATTCGGGTGGCCAATCCATTCATTGAATTACCTACGGAGGAAAACAAGAAGCGGATTGCGGAGTTTGATGCGGAAATCAAAAAGTTGCAGCAGGCGGTTAATGCCAAACACGACATCATCTACCTCGGTTGGAAGTCCGGAATCCTGGCCGATGGAGATGCCTCGGATGCGAAGCATTTGACTGAGCCTTTGAAGAAGCTTCTGGCCAAAGCCGAAGACAAGCGGACCGACAAAGAGAAAAAGCAATTGGAGGACGGCCTGAAGAAGATTTTCAAGGATAAGGTGAGTGCGGAGTTTAAGGCGAAGATACCCGAGGCGGGGCAGCTGGATAAAAAGAAACGGGATCTTGGGAATTACAAAGGGGATCAGATTCCACGTCCAATGGTGATGAGCGATGCCAAGCCGCGGGAAAGTCACATTCTCAATCGTGGTGAGTATTTAAGCCCTGGTGAAAAGGTCAGTTTCAATACCCCGGCTTTTCTGCCTGCAATGTCGGAGGATTTGCCAAAGAACCGTCTGGGTTTGGCAAAGTGGCTGGTGTCCAAGGAGAATCCGCTGACTTCCAGAGTGCATGTCAATCGGGTGTGGCAGCATTTCTTTGGTCAGGGAATCTTGAAGACGGCGGAGGATTTTGGTGTGCAAAGTGAATATCCGGTGCACCGGGAGTTGCTGGATTGGCTGGCCGTGGAATTTCAGGAAAAGGGTTGGAGTCAGAAGAAGTTGCATAAGTTGATTGTGATGAGTGCTACCTATCGACAGAGCAGCAAAATGACGAAGTGGCATCAGGAGGAGGACCGAGAAAACCGCTACTACGCCCGGGCAAGCCGTTTTCGGATGCCTGCGATGTTGTTGCGGGATTGGGCTTTGGCGAGCTCTGGAGGTTTGAACAGGAAGGTCGGCGGACAGCCTGTGTATCCTTACCAACCGGCAAATGTTTGGGAGAATCTGGCCATCACCAAAGAGCGGGATTTCACCTATCCAAAGAGCAAGGGAGAGGATCTTTATCGCCGAAGTCTGTATACTTTCTGGCGGCGGACGATTGGGCCGGTCAACATGTTTGATAGTTCGGACCGGCAGGCTTGTCGGGTTCGGCAAAGCGTAAACAACACTCCCCTGCACTCTTTGACTACGCTGAATGATCCGACCTGGGTGGAGGCGGCGAGGTTGTTGGCTGCGAAATGCATCCGGAAAAAGGGGTTGAAGGCTCAGTTAAGTGAGGCCTTCTATCGGGTGAATTGCAGGAAACCGAAGGATACGGAGATTTGTAATTTGGAGGCGACCTACAAACAGCAGCGTGAACATTATGCCAAAGATCCTGAAGGGGCGAAGAGCTTTCTCAAGATTGGCACCAGTGTTATGGATGAGAAGTTGGATGCTGTGGAGCTGGCCAGTCTGACTTCAATCTGTCTGGCGATATTCAACCTGGATGAAACTCTGACTCGGGAGTAGCTCCGCAGATTACGCAGATTTTCGCAGATGAATGATATTTTAATGTTTAATAGAAAACAGAGACCATGAACTCATTGGAACACACCGAATCAAATCCTTTTGCTCAGAATGTGGCCCGGGTGACCCGGAGGCAGTTATTTGGGAATGCGGCTGGAGGAGTGGGGGCTGCGGCTTTGGCTACCATTTTAAATAAGGAGATGAAGGGGGCGGAGCCGGGATTGCATTTTGCTCCGAAGGCGAAGCGGGTTGTGATGTTGTGGCAGGGAGGTGGGCCTTCGCATGTGGATTTGTTTGATCGTAAGCCTATGTTGAAGGAGATGTCGGGGAAAGACATTCCGGATTCAGTGCGGGGATCGACTCGGTTGTCGACCATGTCGGCGAATTACAAGAAATGGCCCTGTGTTCCAGAGATCAAGCCTTACAAGAAGTATGGGAAGTGTGGAATGGAGTTGAGCACGATGTTGCCCAACATTGGGAAGCATGCGGATGACATTTGCCTGGTTCGGTCAATGAATACAGAGGCAGTGAACCATGCTCCCGGGGTGACGTTCTTTATGACGGGGGCACAGATTCCGGGGCGGCCGAGTATGGGTGCATGGTTGTCGTATGGTTTGGGGAGTTTGAGTGAGGATTTGCCATCTTTTGTGGTGATGACTTCGAGTGACAAGGGGAAGACCTGCGGGCAGCTTTTCTTTGATTACTATTGGGGAAGTGGGTTTCTGCCGAGCCGTTACCAGGGAGTGCGTTTTCGCAACACGGGGGAACCTGTCCCCTATTTGACCAATCCTCCGGGTGTGAGCAAGGAATCGCGGCGTAACTTGCTGGATATGATTCAGAAGATGAATCGTCAGCATTTGGCGGAGTATGGAGATCCTGAGATTGATACTCGTATCACTCAATACGAGATGGCGTACCGAATGCAGACCAGTGTGCCGGAGTTGATAGATTTTTCCAAAGAGGACAAGAAAACGCTGGAGCGTTATGGGCCTGATGCGTTGAACAAAGGGACTTTTGCCAACAACTGTCTGATTGCCCGGAAATTGCTGGAGAAAGGCACTCGGTTTGTTCAGCTCATGCATGCGGGGTGGGACCAGCATGGTAACCTTTTCAGCCAACTCGAAGTGCAGTGTAAAGATACGGACGCTCCGGCGGGAGCCTTGATTCAAGATTTGAAGGATCGGGATATGTTGAAGGATACACTGGTCATCTGGGCCTGTGAGTTTGGGCGTACTCCGTTTGGTCAAGGGAATCCGACTTCACCCAGGGGGCGGGATCACTTTGGCCGTGCCTTTACCTGGTGGATGGCCGGAGGTGGAGTTAATCCGGGGACGGTTTACGGAGCCACGGATGAATTTGGATGGAACATTACCGAGAACCCGGTCCACGTTCACGACATGCAGGCCACCATTCTTCATCTTTGCGGCATTGATCATGAACGCCTGACCTTCCGTTACCAGGGCCGGGAGTATCGCCTGACCGA
>CAYSOI010000493.1:0-3513 GCA_964432425.1 uncultured Opitutales bacterium
CAACGAAATCCATATGCTCAATCATTTTGTAAAATGGCCTTAGAGGTCGTCTCCGGTCTTCAGGTATTGCCAAATGGCGTTGAACTGGTCAGTGGCATTGCCCTCAAGGATGTCGGAGAGGGTGGAATAGCCTTCTTCATCCGAATAGCGGGGCATGATGCTTTGCGGGGAGAGGCGTTGTGGGTTCAGCATCCATCGCAGGTAATATTCATGAGTGAGGCGTTCTTGGGTGTAGGAAAAGTTGAGTCCTTGACCTTCAAATGGGGCCAGTGCTGGTTTTTTACCTACTGCATGACAGGCCACGCAGGCAAAGCCGCCATGGGTGGAGATCAGCTTTTGGCCAATTTCGGACCATTCGGCTTTGATTTTGGGTTCGGATGGAGTGGGGGCAAATCCGTGTAATTGGGCAAGTCCTTCAGCCATGAGTTTTCCTTGGGCAGGAAAGGCGGGCATCCGCATCTTCATCCATGGGCGGGGTTTGTAGGAGAGCTGGGCTTCAAAGAGTTGGGTCATCCAGTCCGTGCGAAGTTTTTCTCCGATGAGTGTGAGGTCGGGGGGGCCTTTTTTCTGTCCGGCAGCATGGGCTTCGGCTTCGACATCCCCTGGTGCATGTTTTGCGGGGGAGGTTAAGTCCGGGAGAGTGGTAATGTAGGGTTGCTGACCATGCATGGGGTGGCAGTTCTTACATTGGAGAGAGTCCACTTGTCTTTGAGCAAATTCCCTCAAGCTGCGTTTGGCCAGCGAGGGTTGTGCTTTTTTCAGGAAGAGGGTCAGGGCCATTCGTTGTTGTTCGCTAAAGCCGTAGTTGGGTGCATTGTGGGGGGAAGGAGAGAGGCAGCCTTGGTCGGTGGTGATTTTTAGAGCATGTAGTGGCTTGCTGGAATAGGTGTTTTTTGTCCCGGATTTGTGGCAACTGAGGCAGCCGGTTTGCTGGATGAGTTGAAGGCCTTTTTGAGAATCCCCCGTAAATGGGGCTGTTTTTGTAGGTTGGGGTAAAGATCTTAGGTAATGGGCCAGTTGTGTGGCTTCTTTTTCAGTGAAGGAAAAGTCCGGCATGCGAATCCATGCATAATGCCTGGAGGGTTTGCGAAGGAAGTCACGCAGGGCTCCATTTTGAAATTTGCTGGCAATATTGGAGAGTTGAATTCTCTCATTTTGTTGAGCCGGGGTATTTTTCGTTTGTTGATCATGGCAGGCAAGGCAACCCATGGTGTGAAAGAGGAGCTTTCCTGAGGCAATGGATTCCTGGGTGGCCGGTGGTAAGGGCGCAGGGGAGGCTTCTTCTGTTTGCAATGCCAACCATTCTGCCACGTTTTGAGAGGCCTTGGCATCCTGGTTTTGCAGCAGGTTGGGCATTCTGGGGTTCCCTCGGTGGCTTTTGGGGTTCTGAATCCAGGAGGCCATCCACTCTTTGTTCAAACGTGATCCAATTCCTTGAAAAGATGGTGCGTCCTGCAGCAGTTCCGGCATTGCCTGTGATTTTGTGATCTTCTCATCAGTGTGGCATTGAATGCAACCGGACTGAGCAAAGAGGTTTCTTCCCTTGCGAAGTTGATCGCCTTCAGTGAGTCCAGCTTCTCTGAAGAAGGCTTTTGCGGGGACCGTCTCTTTGGCAAAATCCCGCCCCCTCCAATTCATGCGGAGTTGGCTGACTCCGGTTTTCGGGCTTTGGTATTTGATTTCAATTGGGTGAAGACCACTGCTCAAACGATGGCGTTCTGATTCCACAACCCCCAGGTTTTCCCCTGCTGCTTCCAGAATGTTTTCTCCATCAATGGTCAGGGACACTTTCCCATTTCCAGTAAATGAGAAATACAGACGGCTTCTTTTCTCAAGGTTCAGAAAGCCAGTCCATTTTGCCGAAAAAGTGCCTTCTGCAAGCAGTGGGCTGGCTGATTCACCGGCACCTACATAGATGGCCGCCAGAGATACGGATTGCTTGTCTGTTTTTCCTGTAGAGTCCGTCAAGGTCAGGAACAATCCTGGTGTCGTCTCCTGTGAATTGGCCGAAAGTACGAGTAGAAAGAATCCAAGGATAGTGGATAATTGTTTCATCAATGATCACTTAATGGATTTTACGACCATGCCTTTGTTGTAAATGACGTGCGTCTTCACCTGACCATCCTGTTGGTATTTGATTGAGTCGCCCTCCAGCAAGTCATTCTTGAAAGTTCGCTTCCACTGGACTTCTCCGGTTTTGTACCAATTGGTGGCCAAGCCTTCTTTTCTGCCTTCATGAAAAGACATTTCCAATCGTTTATTCCCGTCATTAAAATACCAGGTGGTCAGACCGTGGATTTTCCCATCCTTGAAATGTCGGGTTACTTTGAGCGGAGGATTTGCTAATTGAAATGGGAAATGTTCCGTTGCCTTGCCGGTAAAGGGAGTCTTGGACTTGTCATGATAAATCAACCCTTCCTGAGACTGGATCAATTCTTCCATGGGGACGACGATGGTTTCTTTTGCCTCGGTTGGGGTTTCCTCCGGTCCCTGCTGGGTACAACCGGAAATTATTAGGATTCCCCATAAGACGGGAGGGATCTTATGCATCAAACTCATGTATCTTATTCAAATTTTCGATGGATCACACTCATTCGATGCAATAAATTCAAGCAAATCTGGGGGATTGAGCTATTTTCCTTCTTGAAAGCACCTGCCTTGTCTGGCATTCAAATGCCATCTTTTATTAACCTAATCCAAACACTAACCCAAATCATGACAATGAAATCCACTATCGTTGCTATCGCTGCAGGGCTTGTCCTGTCAGCTGCAAGTCAACTTAATGCTGGAGTCGATTTCGACAAACAGATCAAACCACTTCTTGAAGGAAAGTGCATCAACTGCCATGCCGCTCCCTATAAAAAAGGTTCCCGTACCAAGAAGCCCAAAGCTGGTCTGCGTATCGACACCCGTGAGCATCTCCTCAAAGGTTCCAGTGACGGCGCCGTAGTGAAACCAGGTGATGCTGCTAACAGTAGCTTTTACAAACGTACCATCCTTGCTCCAGACCACGATGACATCATGCCTCCAAAAGGTGATCCTCTCACTAAAGCCGAGCAAGCTGCTCTCAAGGCTTGGATCGACGAAGGTGCCAAATGGACGGAAGGTGTTGTTCTGAAGCGTCAGGAATAGTTCAAGTAACCTTCACTATTTTGCAAAAGGGCGGCTCAATTTGAGCCGTCCTTTTGTCGTTTTAGAATCCAGCTTATGTAAGTTTCATTTAGATTATAACCACATTCTCAATTAGTAAAATCCGTGAGTACTCCCAAAGTTATGTGACAATAAGTCATATTATTAATGAAATCTCCCATTTCCTCCCATTGTGTTTCATTTCTTTGGCCAAACTGAAAAGTATATATCTGCTTAGACCTAATAGTGATGAATGAAGCGTAGCGACTAAGGTGAATCGGCTGGGCGATTTCGTAGCCTTGAAGGTTTTCTGGTTTCACTCTCCCCAAGAAGACCTCATTGGTTTCATCACATCCGGAATCCACTGTGGAAGCAATTCTGGAA
>CAYSOI010000494.1:0-3501 GCA_964432425.1 uncultured Opitutales bacterium
CTCCCAGGGAAGAAAGCAAATAATACCATTTTCCAAAATGAATGAGCATCTGGATTTCGTTGGAGTTCACGATTATCGTGCTTTTCTGCGGCGACACAACGGAGAAGGGACATTCCTGTCCTTTGATTATCGCGGACAGGAAGGTCCACGCTCCGGTAGGCTATTTCTCATAATAAATTTCCGAAACTTTATCACGCAACCTGGAGGGGCGGTTTCCTAACCGCCCGTTCTTCAGGCGGTTAGGAAACCGCTTCTCCGAGTACTTCGTGTCTTGAGAATTCGCCTTTGAAAGTAGCTGAGGCGTCTCGCCTCAGGATAACAGCGGCGAGACGACTCAGCCACTTTGCTTTCACTGTTCCCCCAGAGGCTGTTGTCTCCACGGCATCGGCATCGTCGGAGGTTTGCGGTGGAGATCTTTGCGTTGATCCTTGGGGCGATCTTTGAACCAGGTGACGAGGCGGACCAGTTGTTTCACCGCTTCGTTGTAGGCGGCTTCACCTTTCTCGGCGGTGGCGAGTTCGGCTTCACCGAGGACACCGGTGTCGGAGTAACTACTGGTCCAGGAGACCACCGTGCCAGGGCCTTGTTGGAAGAGGTCGACGAAGTTGAAATCGTTGTCCTCTTCGTTGAAAGAGATGGTGCCGTTTTTGATTTTATCTTTTCTTACATTATCTCCGTCGAGGTAGAGGTACATGGAGGTTTCCAGTTCGCAGGCGTGGGCACAGCCTCCTGGGAATTTACTTTCTCTCCAGTTAGGCAGGAACTCCTTGTCGACGGTAAGTAAATTCCACCATGCGGCGAGGATGCACTCGGCGTCGGTTTCGAGGTTGGTACGGCGTGCGACGAGGTCGAGATTGGGCATGTTGGAGCCGTGTCCATTTAGAAGAATGATCTTCTTGAAACCGTGGTAGGCGAGGGATTTTGTTATATCGAGAACATGCTGCATGAAGTGCTCGAAGTCGTTGTTGATGGTGCCTGGGAAGTCCATGACATGACCGGTGTATCCATAGGCCACAATGGGCAGGATCAGCATCTTGTCCGGGGCCAGTTGACCTGCACCATGAGCGACTCCGTTTGGGCAAACGAGATCAACATCCAGGGGCAGGTGCGGGCCATGTTGCTCGACCGCTCCACAGGGCAGAATGCAGACTTTTCCGAGGTCGACCGCATCATTGATTTCCGGCCAGGTCAGTTTCTCGTAACGGTATTCTGTTTCGGCTCGACTGCTCATGATTGGTGTTGGTTTTGGGTTACCAGAAGAATGTGTAGAGGATGGTTCCGGTGGCTAGGATCAGGATGCCTGCGAGGTACTCCGGAGTCAGCCATTTGGGTGGAGTTTGTTTGAAAGGGTGTTCTGGGATTTGGTCGAGTTGCTGGCTGCTGCTTTCGAGCCAACCGGATGGTTTTTTCGAATGATCCGAGGCTTTGTCAGATCCAAAGAATAGAGTGGCGATCAAGGCTCCCACTCCGGCAAATACCATACCCCAGATGAGAGCCATCCAGCGGTTGGTCAACCAATTGGGCAACCCGGTCAGGTCTGCAATTTCCCGATCATACAATGCGACCAATCCGTAGACCGCTCCGGTCAGGATTCCGATCATGCCTGCCTTCCGGTGTGCTTTGGTCAGAAGCCCCACCATGTAAATGGCAAACAACGGAGACACGAACACCGGGATCAGGGTCAGAAATGCCTGCAGCATGGTGTCCTTGGAACTGATGAACGGAATGTAGGCAAACCCGAGGCCCAGAATGCCCACTGTAGCGATACGGCTCACTTTTACGTAGTGAGCATCATCTTTATCTTTGGCAATCAAACGGGCGTAGATGTCGCGGGTAAACAGGGCAGACAAGGACGAGCCCATGGAGTCAAAAGTACTGATGGCCGCAGCAAAGATGGCGGCGACGACCAGACCCTTGAGTCCAACTCCCAGGTAAAGGTCGGCCATGTGGGGGTAAAGTTTGTCAGGGGCGTCGAACTCAGGAAACAAGGCATGTCCAAAGACCCCCAGGGATGCACAGGCCACCATGATCGGCATGCTGATAACCGCACCAAAGAGAGCAGCCATCTTCATGTCCCAGATGGAACGGGCTCCAGCCAATCGCATGGTCTGACTATGATTCACGCTCCAGTAGCCTCCGGCAATGATGATCCAGCCGACGGCAATCAAGAGGGGAGACGTTTCCCCATCGTCGCCATAGTATCGACCCATGTGCACCAGGTCGGAGGCCGGTTGCTTGTCATTCAGTGGAACATTTTTGAGGATTTCCACAGCCTCTGACCAGCCTCCCGTTGCCTTCCAAACTGCCGTGAAGATAACAATCGTTCCGACCAGCATGATCAGGCCTTGCAACGCATCGGTCATGACCACGGATTTCAGTCCTCCCATGGAGGTGTAGATGGCCGCCATGGCGACAATGGCCACGATCAACATCCATGCCGACGAACTGGCCAGTCCCAGGAAACTGGTGAGCAGCAAAAACACCGACCAGATCATCAGGCCCAGCATGCTGGTGCGGTATTGGAGTTGGATCAGGGCACTGAGAACTCGGGTCGCAGGTCCAAAGCGATTTTCCAGGTATTCCGCATTGGTAAATTGTCCGGCTCTCGCCATTGAAGGCACCAGAAAGAAGGCAGCAAAACTGGCTCCCAGCAAAGCTCCAAACGTATGCACCATGATGATGTGCATACCCTCCCGATAGGTTGTTCCGGTCAGCGATACGAGGTCGGCATTGTCCACATTTGTGGCAAACATCGAAAGTCCGATCGCCCACCATGCCAGGGAGCGTTTCCCAAGGAACCAGTCCTGGCTTGTCTTCGTTCCCCGAGCGACCCAGAAACCCCAGAACATGACGCCTCCGTTGAGGAGTATTACGATTAGCCAGTCGAGTGTTTGCATGGTGGAATTTGATTACGGAGGGGCGGTTTCCTAACCGCCCATAAGACCGGACGGTTGGGAAACCGCCCCTCCATTAAAATGTTTGCGTTCAACCACTGTGAGTCCGTTTCTGAAAATCAAAAAAGTCATTTCCATTAGATTGCAGAAGGGGTGAGTTCCATGCCGCCAGTGAACATCTTCACGCCGTCAGGATTCCATTGCATTCCCAAGCCCGGCCCCTTCGGTATCGGGATCATTCCATTGGCATCCATGGTGATGGGTTCGGCGACCAATTTCTCAATGTAGGGAGCGGGTGTGATATATTCGACCCACATTGCATTTCCGGCTGCGGCCACAAGCTGCAAGTCGGCGGCAAGACCGACGGCTGTGTTCCAGCCATGGGGGACAAACAAAATAGAATGATCATCTGCGTATTGAGCGATGCGATGCTCCTCGGTAATGCCTCCGACCTTAGTCACATCCGGTTGAATGTAATCCACGGCCCGACGTTCAATCCAGGGAAGGAACGACTGGCGGCGAGTCAGGACTTCGCATCCGGTAATCGGAAGTGGAGCGTGTTCGGTCAGCTTTACATATCCATCGATGTCATCCGGTCGCAGAGCTT
>CAYSOI010000495.1:0-3493 GCA_964432425.1 uncultured Opitutales bacterium
AGGCGGACGGATCGGGGGATGATGGTTTGGAAGAGTTCCTTGGGGAGGTGTTCCCTGGTTTCGGCGAGGACTTGTTCGGAGAGTTTGGTGCGGCCGTCGAACATGGTCATGACGATGCCGCCGAGTTCGAGTTTGGGGTTGGCTCCGGCTTCGACGATTTGGTCTTTGACGCGAAGGATTTGGCCGAGTCCTTCGAGGGCGAGGTATTCACACTGGAGGGTGATGATGAGTTTGTCGGCTGCGGCGAGGCAGTTCATGGAGAGCATGCCAAGGGCGGGTGGACAATCGAGGAGGATGGCTTTGTAGGTGTTGTCCTCGTGCAGGGGCTCCAGAACTTTCTTTAGCTGGGCGAGGTAGTTTTCCTGACGGGCCAATTGGGTTTCGACGATGGCGAGATCGAGCTCGGAGGGGATGATGTCCAGGTTGGCAACGGGGGTGCTTTGGATCTTTTCTTTGGCTGTGCCTTCGCCGAGTATGGGGCCGCAGAGACTGCCGTCTTCTTCTTTTTCAACTCCGAGGCCGCTGGTGGCGTTGCCTTGAGGGTCGAGGTCGATGAGGAGAGTTTTGAGTCCATTGGCGGCGAGGGCGGCCGCAAGGTTGATGGCGGTGGTGGTTTTACCTACGCCACCTTTTTGGTTGGCAATGGTGAAAATGGGTGTGGGCATTATGGTTTGTGGAAAGTGGTATTTGTGTGTGGTAAAGGGAGTTACTTTGGCATCTTGAGGCCAGGCATATTTTCTGCGCTGCCCATCATGCGCTCCATCATGCGGCGTCCTTTGCCGCCTTTCATTTTCTGCATGACTTTTCGCATTTGGCCAAAGCCTTTCATGAGTTGGTTGACGTCCTTGATCTTGACGCCGGAGCCTTTGGCAATTCGCATACGGCGGCTACCGTTGAGGAGGTTGGGGTTGCGGCGTTCCTGGATGGTCATGGATTGAATGATGGCTTCGGTCTGCCGCATTTTCTTGTCTTCCTTGTCTCCCATTTCCATTCCGGTCATTCCGGGTAGCATGCCGGCCAGGGAACTGATGGAGCCGAGTTTCTTGACCTGTTGCATCTGAGACAGGAAGTCCTCCAGGTTGAAGTCTGCGCTTTGCATCTTCTTTGCCATCTTCTCGGCTTCTTCCTCATCGATGGATTCCTGGGCTTTTTCCACCAGGGAGACGACATCCCCCATGCCGAGAATACGGGAGGCCATGCGGTCTGGATGAAAGGCGTCGAAGTCATCTATTTTCTCACCGAGACCGGCAAACCGGATGGGAACTCCGGTGACATGCTTCATGGAGAGGGCGGCACCACCTCGGGCATCCCCGTCGAGCTTGGTCAGGATGATACCGGTCAAGGGAACGGCTTCGTGGAAGACTTTGGCGACTTTGACGGCTTCCTGTCCGAGTGCACTGTCCGCCACGAGAAATGTTTCGTCCGGGGAAATTTCCTCACGGACTTTGATCACTTCGGCGATGAGGTCTTGATCGATTTGGAGACGGCCGGCGGTGTCGAAAAGAATGAGGTCGGAACCTTCGGACAACGCTTCCTTCAGTCCAGCCTTGGCAATGGCAGGAACGTCCTTGGAATTTCGGTCGGAGTAGGATTTAAAATTTTCCGACTTGGCCAGGGTTTCCAACTGGTCGATCGCGGCAGGTCTGTAGACATCACATGCAATCAGGTGGGGCCGGTAATTGTCTTTTTTGCTGAGAAATTTCGCCAGTTTGGCCGTGCTGGTGGTTTTACCGGAACCATGAAGACCGACCATGAGGACCTTCAGCGGCTTTTTTGACAAGGGCGGTGGTTCTTCTCCACCCAGCAGTTCCACCATTTCATCGTTGATAATTTTGACGATCTGCTGACCGGGAGAAACCGTCTTCAGTACGTCCTGGCCGACGCAATCCTCCTTTACTTTCTCAATAAATTCACGGGCAACCTTGAAATGAACATCTGCAGAAAGTAGCGCCGAACGCACCTCCTTGAGTGCCTCCGCCATATTGCTTTCCGTGAGTTTGCCTGAACCGGTAAGGTTGCGAAAAGTTTTACTGAGTCGTTCTGTAAGTCCTTCAAACATATTGGTTTTCCAAATAAGAAAGGGATTGGGCTAATTGCAGAGTGGGGAGAGGGCAAGCTGACTTTTAGGAAAAGTGGAGAAGATCAGGGGATAAGGGGGACAGGAAGAATAAAAACAAGCAGGACCCATGCACCAGTTCCACACAGTGTTTACCTCGTCCACTACGTCCACTCTACTGCTTTTCTGATTGTAACCTTTTCCGATAGTCCTTTTTTCGTTCGTCCTCATGAAAATTCTAGTAGCTGATCGTATCTCCCAATCGGGGGTGGATTTTTTTAAACAACAGGACGGTTTCGATGTGATCGAAGCTTATGGATCCTCCAAAGAGGAGCTGTTGAAAATCGTTCCTGATGTGAAGGCCATCGTTGTCCGCAGTGAAACCAAAGTGGACGAAGACGTTCTGGCCGTGGCCAAGGAATTGGTCGCGGTGGGTCGAGCCGGTGTGGGGGTGGACAACATCGACATTGATGCTGCAACCGAAGCTGGAGTGATTGTGATGAACACTCCAGGTGGAAACACCATCGCTACGGCGGAGTTGACTTTTACGCACATGCTTTGCGGGGCACGTCCCATTGTGCAGGCTTGTGCCACCATGCGGGAAGGTAAATGGGACCGTAAAAAATTCCCCGGCACGGAATTGCGAAACAAAACTCTGGCCGTACTGGGAATGGGCCGCATTGGTTCCGAAGTGGCCAAACGTGCCCAAGCCTTCGATATGAAAATCCTGGCCTACGACCCTTATTTGACCGATGCCAGAGCCGAAGCCATGGGAGTAGAAAGTGTGGATCTTCCAACTGCACTGGCAGAAGCCGACTACATTACCGTACACATGCCCATGACGGATTCGACCCGAGGCATGATCAACTCCGCAGCCATTGATAAAATGAAAGATGGCGTGCGGATTTTCAATTGTGCCCGTGGAGGTATCGTGGACGAAGAAGCTCTTGCCGAAGGCCTGAAGTCTGGAAAAGTCGCCGCCGCAGGTCTGGATGTGTATGCCTCCGAGCCGCTGGATGCAGACAGCCCATTACGGGAAATTCCGAATTTGAACCTTACTCCCCACCTTGGAGCCTCCACAAAGGAAGCCCAGGAAAGCGTGGGCTTGGAAATTGCCGAATCGATCACCCGGGTTCTGCAAGGTGGTCCAGCCACCAATGCAATCAATATGCCCACCGTTGATCCGACCATGCTTGAAGCACTCAAGCCCTACATGGCCCTTGGAAACAAGTTGGGCACGGTCCTACAGCAGGCCACTACGGCCAAGGTCGACCACATTCGCATCACCTTGTGGGGGCATGTGAATGAATTGGACACCAAACCTCTGGCTCGGGCCATCCAGCTCGGCTATCTTCGCCACATCAGTGGAGACTCTCTCAGTGAGGTCAATGCACCCATGAAAATGAAGGAACTTGGCGTAGAAGTGGAATTCATCAA
>CAYSOI010000496.1:0-3492 GCA_964432425.1 uncultured Opitutales bacterium
ATCCGGCGGTTCATGTTGCCCTTCACTTTGTCGGTTTTGTTCCCCTTCAAATTCCATGGACCATTGTCGGATGTGTACACGATGAGCGTGTTTTCATCGATCTTCAGTTCCTTCAAAGTTTTCAGAATTTCCCCGACTCCCCAGTCGATCTCTTCGATGCAATCACCATAGAGCCCTGCATCACTTTTGCCCTCAAACTCTGGAGTCACAAACAACGGAATGTGAGGCATGGTGTGGGGCAGGTAGAGAAAGAACGGCTGGTCCTTGTTCTCTTTAATGAATGCGATCGATTCCTCGGTGTACCGCTTGGTCAAAGTATTCTGATCCGCAGGCCATTCGATCACCTCTGTGCCTCGCATCACTGGAGGTCCGCCACCTCTTCCGCTACTTGACCTGAACTTTTCTTCACTCATTCCGTTTCGCCAAACCACTTTCTCGGCGAGCTTCATGTTCCGATCAATCCCCATGTCATTGCTGTATGGAATGCCGAAATAGGAATCAAATCCATGACTCGTGGGCAAAAATTCCTTATGGTGTCCAAGATGCCATTTCCCCACACAAGCCGTCGCATACCCCGCCGATTTCAACATCCGGGCAATGGTCGTCTCTTCCGGATTCAGACCTTGGCTCCGATTCGGGAAAAGCACACCCAGATTGCCCACTCGTTCCGGATAACAACCCGTCAGCAACGCTGCCCGTGAAGGCGTACAAACCGAAGCCGCTGAGTAAAAGTCCGTAAACCGCATCCCCTCTCTGGCCATCTGGTCAATGTGAGGAGTCTTGATATTGGGAGATCCAAAACACCCAAGGTCCTGATAACCCTGGTCATCGGTGAAAATAATGATGACATTGGGCTTAGTGGAGGCATTCAGGAAATGCCCAAGCCATAGTATGGAGAGTAATACGAAGGTAAATCGGTAGTTCATGGGTGAGGTTGGGTGTTAATTAATTTTCCAGACAGCCGGATTCCACCCGACTAATTTCTGGAAAGCGAATCGAGGGTGGGGAAGGAAGTCAGGACCAGTAACTTTGAATACGATTACGACCTCGGGTAATGAGGAGTGCAAATAAAGGGGTCGCTGCTACGAGTTTCCCAACTCAGAGTTCGCATTCTGGGTGAAAAAAAGCACCAGCATTTTAAGAAACTAGTTTTACAGTTGTCCCAGATTTCACTTTGAAGTGCTTTACATCCTCAAGGCAAAGCAAGAGACCGATTAATCCTATCAGGAAGAGCATCATGAAAACACAAGTTCACCAACGGCCCACACCTAACCTGAACCGCAGAGCATTTCTGCAAGGCACGACCCTGATGCTGACCTGTCCGGGGATGGTATTGGGAAAAAGCCAGGAAGTCGTCAGGGTGGGACTGGTCACGGACATACATTATGCCGATAAAAATACCGGGGGCAGCCGACACTACCGTGACTCCAAATTGAAACTCCGGGAAGCGGTCAGTCATTTTAACAAGGAGAAACCAGCCTTCGTGATCGAACTGGGCGATTTTATTGATCGGGCCAAGGATGTGGAAACGGAACTGCAATACCTCAAAGTGATCGAGAAGGAATACTCCCAACTTCAGTGTGACCGGCACTACGTCTTGGGAAACCACTGTCTGGATACCTTGAGCAAAGAAGAGTTCATCGCCAACACTGGCATGGATGCTCCACACTACTCTTTTGACAAAGGAGGTTTTCACTTTGTCGCTCTGGATGCCTGTTTTAACTCCAAAGGCGAACCGTACCAGCGTCGGAACTTTGTCTGGAACGATGCCAATATTTCCGATGAGCAGCTTAAATGGCTTGAACAAGACCTGCGATCCTCAGGCAAACCCACCGTGGTGTTCACGCATCAACGTCTCGACCCTTCCGGTAACTACATGATCAAAAATGCTGAGGCTGTTCGCAACATCATGGAAAAGGCAGGAAACGTCCAAGCCGTATTTTCCGGACACAGCCACAAGAATGAACACAAAATCTTCAACGGAATTCACTACTGTGTGGTCCGTGCAGTAGTGGAGGGGCCAGGGGAGGACAACAATGGATATGGAATGCTGTCCCTGCATTGCGATGGCAAGTTGGCCATAGAAGGTTTCCGAAAACAAAAGGACTACTCCTTCAGCGATGCCTGATCTTTGTTGGCAACGGTCTTCGTCCATCCTGAGAAGCAAAAGAATCAAACGTTGGCTACGATGACATTACCCTTTGTTTCCAAAACTCCCTTACCAATCACCACTCTCTCTATGAAACGTTTCTTCCCAAGACCTCTCTCCATTGTCTTACTTTCCGCAATGATTGTTGCACCTTTCCTCAGTGCAAAACGTCAACCTCCGCCAACCCGGAAGTTTGATGCACCGGGAGCTCCCAAATTCATTCGGTTGGATGACAAGCCCGGAGTCAATCCGCCCGTTAATGCGAAAGGCAATTACCTCATCGGGCCGGAATACACTCCAGCCCGCGAACGCAAAGTCGAACCCGGCGTGCCACAAGGGAAAATCCAGCAATTCAAAATCGATTCCAAGGACACCAAGTTGCTCAACCCCGGGATTGCCAGAAAGGTGTTTGGAAAAGTGGATCCCAACAATCCCAAGACCCTGATCGTGGATACGCATGAGATCGATTACGTCCGCCAGATTACCGTCTACATTCCAGCCCAGTACAAACCCGGCACGAAAGCTCCGTTTATGGTGATTCATGATGGCACCAAGGGTAAACCCAGAATGGATGTTCCCCGCATCCTGGACAACTTGATCGCCCAGAAACGTGTGCCTGCCATGATCGCCATTTTTATAGCCAACGGAGGTGGCGACGCTCAGGGACATCAACGTGGAAAGGAATACGACACCATGTCCGGCCTCTACGCAGAATACATCGAAACCGAAGTCCTGCCCCGAGTAGAGAAGAACTGCAAAGTACAACTCACCAAAGACCCTGATGGGCGTGCCGTCATGGGCAGCAGCTCCGGAGGTTCCGCCGCTCTCATCATGGCCTGGTATCGTACCGACCTCTACCACCGCGTCCTCACCACTTCCGGCACCTTCGTGAACCAACAATGGCCCTTTGATCCCAAAACCCCCGGCGGAGCCTGGGACTTCCACGACACCCTCATCCCCAACAGCCCCCCAAAACCTCTCCGCATCTTTCTCGCCGTTGGAGACCGCGACAACTACAACCCCAACGTCATGCGGGACGGCATGCACGACTGGGTCGAAGCCAATCACCGCATGGCCAAAGTCCTCCAAGCCAAAGGCTATCCCTACCAATACCTCTTCTGCCAAAACTCCGGCCACGGCATCCGCAACGCCAAAACCCAATTCCTCCCCCACGCCATCGAATGGGTCTGGTACGGCTATGAGCCAAAGAAATAAACCAAACCTTCCTGACCTCCGATCTCTGTACCTCAACCGCTAATGAACGCTAATCTTCGCTAATTTTTAGACAGGATTCACAGGATTTACAGGATGACTTTGCAAAACGTAGAACGGTCTTTCAGGCC
>CAYSOI010000497.1:0-3491 GCA_964432425.1 uncultured Opitutales bacterium
GATCACCTCCTGATAGGTTAAGCCACCAGGGTCGGTTACTTCGACCCGAATGGAAGGAGTGGGCGTCGATTCAAAATCCAACGGTTGAGAAGTGGAGAGTTGATCCCCGGAAACCTGAAACATTGAATTATGTTCCCCTCCTTCACCTTGGACCAGGTTGTATGTGTGAAGAATCCTCTCGGGCAAGGAGGTTGGGTCACTGGGGTCCGAGGAGAGAGATAGCTCATCAATATCTGCCCACCCATCGGAATCCTGGTCTGGTGCCGTCTTACCCAACACAGCAAAAATGGCCGCAGGATTTTGAAAGAGTTGATCCAGGTTATGGCCTGCCCCTTCCAGGGTGGTGAGTGTGGTGTTGGCCAGATTGGGTTGAGTGAGGTATTGGATCGCCCTTTCAACTCTTGAACCTCCTTGCTTGAGTGCATGAGTGGAATGGTCCGTTATCTGTAAATCCTCAGTACCTACGAGAATGTGTGAGGACCGGAAATGGACGTTTTGAATGATGGTTTTCTCATCAAGTGTTTTGGAATAAGTCGGGCGGCTTTGGAGTCCATAGGGGTAGGGGAGTTTGCTGTCCGGATAGAAATAGGAGTCTGCGCCATACAGGAGGTAGCGAACGGGGACTTGCCTGGATTTTCGAATTTCTTCATCGATTGGATTGGTCAGGGAGTACCGCTGCAGTAGATCAGCACCATCTCCATGCCCCAGAAGAACAACTTCTTGTAAATTTGGGTAAAGTTTGGAGTTGAGGACCAGATTTCTCAAGAGGTCATCAATCACTTCATAGGTAGATAGTCTTAGCGATAAACCTGGATCCGAATCAGGGTCATCTCCGGAATCCCAGGTTCCATTCCATGTTCGGTAAAATAGAGCAAATTTGGTTTTGTTGGCAAAGAGGGCGGTTTGCAGCCCTGCTTGTTTGGCACTATCAAAGATGCTGTGGATATAGACTCCGGAATTGTCGTGAATGGTGGTTCTTCCATTGTCAGAGTTGTGTTCTTGCCTGTGCCCGTTGCCTGTGCCTGTGACATCAAAGGTACCCCGGCCTGTCATCATGCAGGTGTGGTTAGGGAGGGTTCGGGTGATAAATGTATCGGTCCGTGCATTGTGAGTGTAGGCACCTTCTTTTTGAAAGCGAAACAAGTTGGGCAATTCCGCTTCTCCCAATTGCTCAATATCCATGGGACGGAGACCATCCACACTGATGGCGATTACATGCTTGGCCCGTACGGCACGGCTCGAAAGCTTCAAATCCTGGTCGGGATTGATCCAGGAACCGGGAATGGGAGGTTGTCCGAGAATGCTGGCGGATAGATTGGCGAGGGAACCGTTACGGATAGGCTGGTTTTGGGAGTTGGCTGAATAAGCAGGATTTTGGTCAACCGGTGGGTTGCTGCGGATATCCTGGTTTAGGTCATAAAGCTCAGCCCCGGCTTGCACGCCTTTTCCCCAGGCATAAAATGGGATGGTGTAGTTCAGTGGTTCGGTGGGAGTGGTGTGCTGGTATAGGTTATCCCCTCCGCCGCCATGATCTGCCGTAAGCAAAACGATGGTGTTGCCTTGGTAAGGAGCATGGTTTTCAACCAAGTCAAAGATGAGTCCGATATCGGCATCCACCGTCCGAATGGAATCATGATACTTTGAGCGTCCCCAACCATTTCCATGGCCTGCGGAATCCGGATGAGTCAGATGCAGGAAACTGAAGTGTGTTGGGGTTTCTTTCAGACTGGAAATCAAATTTTCAACAATGATGGAGGGGCCCTCTTCTGGCTTTTTCGGGTAATGCTTTTGGATTTCAAAAGTATCAATTCTGGTACCTTTGATCTCGACTTGAGGGTTATTGGAATCAACGGAGTCCAGAGAGAGGGAGCCATAAAGTTGCCTTTCCCGGTCAGCCCATTGAAGAAGTGTGGTCTCAGGTTTCGCGGCAATTTGATCTGAGCGGAGAAACTGAGGAGCAATGAGTAAGGTCTTTTCATCCTGTGCTTCATTGGCCAATGTTTGGCGAACCCGATTCCAAGTCTGTGGCAGGGAGTCATCCACACCCTGGGTGAGCAATAAGATTCTGCGTATGGTGGTGTTGGGCTGGGAGATTGGATGTGTGGATGCGTAGGGGACCCATGCGGTTTGGCGGGCTCTCTGGATATTGTAGCGTTGGTCTGCCAAGGGTACTTTCGCAAAATCAGCATGCTTTAAACTAGGAAAAGCCGGTGGTATTGGTGCATGAACAATGGGTCTTTGCTGAAAAGCTTGAAGCCGGATTTTTCTTATCGTTTCCGTAGTGAGAGTGGGGGCGGGAGTGCCACCAAGTGCTGACAACAATGCTCCGATGGCAGCTTCGGTTAGATTCGATCGTATGGCTTGTTGAGAATCATTTAGCTGCCACAATCCGATTGCATTGTGGCTGGCGTATTGAGGAAGTGCCCGGAAGGAGGTTTCTGCCCCTACAAATGGAAAAAGGTAAAGCTGAAAGGTTCCTAACTCCTGAAGTTCAGAAGCCATCAGGGAATACAACTCTGGGGACGGGTCCGGGGATTCGAGTAGGGTGGTCTTCAGTTTTTGCCTGTATGCCTCTGCTTTTGGCAATAGTTTGGCGAGATTTTCTTCATGTATCCTTCCGGGAGTAAACTGTAGGTTGGCAGGGGCAAAAAACTGGTTGATGGCGGGGAGCAACTGTTCATGAAAAGAAGCCGTATCGAAGTCATTGAGAATCTGGCTATCTCCCAGTGTAGTTTTCCACCCAATCATGTTGTGGAAGTGAAGTGGAATAGAAATAGGGGCGACTGCGTCCGGATCCATCGAGGAGAATGTTCCCACATAGGTGCCTTTCAATTGGTTCTCCGCGACCTCCCTGTTGCTTAAAAGGATCTTGGTTGGAGCATCATTGCCATTGGTCACTTTGAGCTGAAAATATTTTTCGAAGACCGCCTTTCTACTGTCATTCACTTGAATGCGAAGCTCCAGGTTCTCGGTTTGCTCAAAGTCAAAGGAGGTACGGCTAATCAATTGATTCCCTTTGATGGTAAAGGCTTTGGCATGCTTGCCTCCTGTGATATGAAACGAATGCACATCTGAGGCATCCTCATCTTCGACCGAAAGGGTTGCCACTGTTTGATTGGGCAATTGATTTTCCGGGATTTCATGGGTGGAAAGCAGAAGATTGGAAGGAGGATCATTGGCATCCGTAACCTGAATGATGATTTCCTGATCATACACGGCCCCAAATGCATCCGTGGTTCGGATATCAAGGATGTATTGATTTTGCTCCTCGAAATCAAATTCCGTCGCGGTTCTCAAGGTATTGCCGGAAATGGAAAACCACTGATTGTCCTCGGAGCCTCCATCATTCTTTGGCAACAAGACCCATCGGTGAGCATCATCCTTATCTTCATCCACGGTTGTGAGTGTACCGATGGTCGTACCTCTTGGCAGGTTTTCGTAGACTGTATTCTGATCGATCTGAACCGATGAGGGGCCATCATTGCTATCAT
>CAYSOI010000498.1:0-3487 GCA_964432425.1 uncultured Opitutales bacterium
CAGAGACAGTATATCCAGCCGCCTTGGCTTCGGCCATTGCCATGACTGGCAACGATTGATGGTGGCAGGAGATGCAGTCTCGTTTGTCGGTGTAGGTGGTCGCACTTTGGCTGACCAAGTCGACTGCTCTCTGAACAGCTACTTTGCGATCTTTCGCGGAAGCAAAGACTGCTGAAACGAAAAGGAAAGATAGAGCTGTAAGAATGGAATGGTTCATTGGACAGGATCGACAACTGTAGCATGTAGAGGAATTTGCAAAAAATCCCGACTTCTTTCAGGCCGTCCAAACCATGCGTTGGAGTTTAGGCTTCAGCCGATAATAATAAATAAGATAGCTGTGTATCTATTATCGCCTAAAGGCTATACTCCAGCGATCAACCCTCGCAATTCTTTCAAATACTCAGGAACGGCCTTGAAAGGATCTTCAGCAGCTTCGTATTCGAGAACAACATAGCCACGATAATTGGCACATTTGAGGATTTGTATGAAGCGACTCAGGTCCGCAGATACCTTTTTGCCTTCCTCATTCCGCACTTCCACTTTCAACTGCACGGTCGCAGCATACGGAGCGGCTCTTTCAAAAGCTGCGTAAGGGTCTTTGTCGGTAAAGTTTCCAGAATCCAGGTTTACTGCAAACCATGGAGAATCGACACGCGTCACAATCGCTTCCAAGCGTTTGGAATCCATCAGAAAATCATGATTCTCCAAGGCGAGAATGACACCTTTTTCTCCCGCCCGCTTGCAGGCTTTCTCCAGATTCTTCACTGCATTGTCGATCGTTTGGTCTTCAGAAATCCCCTTGGGCGCTTTCCCCGCAAACACCCGAATGATCGGACAACCAATCGCCGCGTAATGCGAAACCCAAGTATCCACATGAGCATGCCATTTGTCCAGTTCCGGCCCATCTGGCAAAGTGAAGACATTGCGGATGGCACCACTACTGATGTCGAGTCCATGCAAGTGCGTCTTCCGTTTTAACTGCCACAAAAACTCCGGAGTCACTTCCTTGGGAAAGAAATAAGAAGTGGGCTCCACCGCATCCAAATCCTGCTCTGCCGCCCAATCTACAAAGCCCAGCATATCCATTGCCCCTTCGGTCCCCGGTTTCGCAGTCAATTGCTTGCGAAAAGAATACGCCGCCAAACTCAGTTTCAGCCTGGCTTTGCCAATACGCTGAATGGGTTCAATTGCGGAAAGGGAAGTGCCAAGGGCAAGTGCAGATGAGGTGGTTAGGAAGTTTCGACGTTTCATAGATCAGGAGAGTGCATTGGAGATTTTATCGATGAGCAGATTCACACCGATCACAGCAAAACAGATGAAGGAGATCCAGAGGAAGATGTCCCAGGCTTTTCCGGCGATGAGGCGTTTGTCGGTTTTCTTGTAACGGAAGTAGAGGACGGAGCCTCCGAGGAGGGGGAGCATCAGGGCTTGCATCACTCCGGAGATGAGAACCAGGAGAACGGGCTTGGTTACGAAGATGAAGAAGAGCAGGCTGATATCGGCGAAGAGGACATTGCAGACTTTGATGTAACGGAAGCGTTGGTCTTCGTCTTTGAGATGGATAAAGCCGAGTAGATTGATCACATCGACGAAGAGTCGGGATTGGGCAGCAATGGCGACGAAGAAGGTGCTGAAGAGAACCGCGAAGGCCCCAATAAGGAAGATGGTTTGGGCGGATTTCCCGAAGACGGGTTCGTACATAACGGAGAGGGTACGGATCATTTCAGAGCCTTCGGGAACCATTCCGGTTCGGCCAAGAATGGCGGCCCCGAGAAGATAAAAGGCGAGGGTACAGAAAGTGTAGACGAACATGGAGCCCCAGGCGTCAAACTGCATAACCTTAAGCCAGCCTTTGGCACGATGGAGCCAGGTGTCTGTATCTTCGCGGGGTCCGATGTGCTTTCCGTAACCTTTCTCCAGACACCAGTAGGGATAGGCGATCAGTTCCGAGGCACCGACTCCAATGATGCCGAAGGTCGCCAAAGCGGTGCTCAGAGGTGACGTTCCATTCGCTTTTGCAGTGTCACTGACTTCCGGAAAACCAAAGCTCATGCCTTCCATAAACTCCTTCATGGTCACAGCCCATTCCGGTTTTGATTGAAGAGCAAAGAGGTTAAAAATGGTGATCGCACTGAAGGAGCAGACCAGAACCATACAGAACTTTTCGATAAAGTTGAAATTCCCCCAAACCAACAGCACGCAGGCAACAATAGTCAACATTGTCGCCCAGATGATCGCGTCTTTGCTTCCATTGGCCGCATCATCCTTCTGGGATTTCACGAGTCCTTCGAGCTTGGTGATTCGGTCTTTGGTTTCCTGGATCTTTTCGGGTGAACCAGCCAGTCTTCCACCCTCGTAAGCAGCCAGCATATTTCGGGACACTTCCAAATTCACTTTGTTATCCAGCACATCATTGTAGACTTTGCCTTGTTCCGTCAGCGGTACACTGATGGCCAAAGCTTGCCCAACGCCGCCAACGATCCCACCTTGTTGAGCAAGGGTCGCCATGAACATCAGGAACCAGAACCAGATAATGAAGTTGCCGCCATGGGTTTTGGGACCAGGTACTTCGTTGAGCATGACCAATGTGGTCTTGCCGGAGGAAACGGCGTAGCGGGCCAGTTCGATTTGGGTAAAGACCTTGACGATACAACCCAGCAGGATGAGCCAGAGGAAGCTGAAATTAGCTTCGGCTCCAGTTCGGGTGGTGGCGATGAGTTCTCCAGAACCTACGATAGAACCGGCCAGAATCATTCCGGGACCGAGGTGAGAGATGATACCTTTTAAATGAGTAGGTGCAGGGATCGGGTTTTCAGGATGTTTGCTCATCGCCAGTCTTCGGTACGGGGGCCGGTATGGATGGTGCTCCGGATGTGCCAGTCCCGGAGTACGCCGAGGAGTTCATCGCGAATGGATTGGTGTTCAGGGGAGTGCCAGAGGTTTTCAAACTCCTCGGGATCTTCCTTGAGGTGGAAAAGTTGACCGTAGGGTTCATCCAGGAAATGGACGAGTTTCCATTCCTTGCTGCGAACCATGGTCTGGAAGTGACCTTCGGTGTAGTTTTTGTCACGAATTTGTTCGGCGAAAACGTATTCGCGACCGTTGAAATCATCCCCTTCCAAGACGGACTTGAAGGATTCGGCTTCGAAGGTTTTGGGGTTTTCGATTCCGGCGTATTCGAGGATGGTGGGGCCGACGTCCATGAGCTGGACCTGCGCTTCGCAACGGGAGTTGGCTTTGACCTTTCCAGGAGCCCATACGATGAGAGGAACCCTCGTAACAGTGTCATACATGGTCCACTTTTGACTGTGGCCGTGATCGGTCAGGCAATCACCATGATCGGAACTGAAGATGATGATGGTGTTATCGAGTTGGCCTTTGGCTTCGAGGGCCGAAATGATCTCGCCAACTTTGTCATCAATCATGGTGACATTGGCCATGTAGTGCTGACGTTGTTCGAGGCGTTGTTCTTCGGTCGGTTCCAGAA
>CAYSOI010000499.1:0-3486 GCA_964432425.1 uncultured Opitutales bacterium
TCGGCTCCAGTGCAGGGTCATACCCTGACCACACTTCCTCGATGTTCTGTGGTGTCTCCTTCAACGGAGGCAGCGATTCTGCGCCATGGCTTGCTTCCAAAAGGATCATTCCGAAAACCGCTGCCAAATGCCATTTCATGGTTATACCTTAAGGATGCTGTCAAGGCAACGAATGAGGATGGCATCCTGAACATCAGCTCTGGTGACATGAGCGGCGAACGAGTGAAGATGGAGCTTTTTGAGTGGTATTTGGGTGAATTCAATGAAGGGCGGTTGCCAGGTCTGCCATCGATCCTGTGGTTGCTGAATCTGTAGGGCACCACAAGTGGAGGCCTACTTTTATCTTTCGAGAGAGAAAGTTGGCGGTTTAGGCGCTGCTTGTGCGTGTATCCCATAGAAAACTTTCAAGGTGTGATGGGTTTCAGGTAAAAAGTCATTGCCTACCCCAGGCTTTGATGAGCGGTCTTGTTCCAATTTTGGATGAACCAAAGGGACTTGGTCACAGATCTTGTCGTAAGCCAATGGATCATGATCTATCCAAAGGACAGACTTAACAATTGACTTCCATTTAGATATCATTGTTTCAACAGATCAGATCGTTTCGGATTCACCAACCTAGGGAATAAAGCATGCAAAAAAACTTTCTTTGTCTCACCTTTTTTACGTTCTCTCTGTTTTGCTCTGCACCTCAAGCAGTAGCGGCAGAGACCACGCCAGAGCCAATACCTAAAATTCAGGATATGGATCACAGCTACGCCAATGAGGAAGCAGAGGACGCCAGGGCTTACCCTGCTGATTATTCTCATGCTCAGAGCCGTATCAACGTCATTAAATCAAAACTTCCCGGGCGTTTGGCGCTCGATGGTAGTCATTCGGTCATTGTGAACACTGAAGGGTACAACGTCGAAACTCACATCGATATGAAGGGGCGGCATCAACTTTTAAGCCCTGGAGAAAGTAACAATGGCTCCTTCAATAATCATGGTGTCCATACAGCTGGAATCATTGCAGGCAATGGAAACCGAAACCCACGTTTTGAAGGGGTGGCACCAGGGTCACTCCTCTATTCGGTCATAGGCGATAAATTTCCGATGGGTCTTCACGAGTCACCTCCAGCGCGCATATCCAGTAATTCTTACAACAGATCGGATCCGGTTCATTGGGCGGATTGGTATTTGAGCAAAGGGCAATATAATATTCACAGCCAGGAGGTGGATCAGTTAAGCGTCGACAACAAACAAGCCTTGTTCATTTTTTCAGCTGGTAATTCAGGAGGAACACAAGAGGGTTACCCTGATACCTACTTGATGCTCAATCCGTCTTATGGATCCGCAAAAAACACATTGGTAGTGGGCAGAACTGGGCTTGATCCCTACCGATTTGCAACTTATGGCTCATGGGGGCCGGCGCGAGATGGCCGGATCAAGCCCGATTTGGTAGCTACCAGCCAAATCGTGGCGACGACTGAAAACCATACCTACCAAAGAAAGGATGGGTCGAGTCAGTCGACTCCAACAGTGGCGGGTGTTGCAGGCTTGTTATCACAACATTTTCGCAATTTAAACGAAGTGGAGCCAAATAGTGCCTTGCTCAAGGCCATCATGCTCAATACGGCTGACTATGTTGGTAATCCTGGCCCTTCTTTTTCGGCGGGATATGGCGTTCTCAACGCACGGAGAGCCGCCGAAGTCATTACCAAAGCCTCTTATTTCGAAGGTGTGGTGCTGGAAGGTGAAACACAGACTTTCTCCATTGACGTGCCTGCTCTGGTGGATGGGAAATCCATTTCGCAGTTGAAGATCATGCTTGTATGGAACGACCTTCCTGGAGAGGCCTATGCGGAATCCGCGCTTGTCAACAATCTCGATCTATCCGTAAGCGATGGTGTCAGCACCCATTTACCCTGGATCCTAGATGCGACTCCAAGTCAGGTAGCTGAACCTGCCACACGAGGGGTGGATCATCTCAATAATGTGGAGCAGGTGGCGATCGATGACCCAGCCAATGGCCTATTCACCGCAAAAGTGAACGGTTTGGCTGTAACAGGAGAACAACCTTTTTGCCTGGTGTATTCCTATGTTCTTGAAGAATTGGAACTTACCTTCCCCATAGGCGACGAACAATTCTTTGCAAACGAAACCCGCTCTGTTTTTTGGGATACTCACCTGCTCAATGAACAACGAGGCCTAGACACTATGGAACTCTCTTTGGACGGAGGGCTCTCTTGGGAACCCATGTGGAATGGTGATCTCTCTCGCTTGATTGTAGGGGCCAGATGGACCGTGCCGGACATCCCCATGACGCATGCCAAAGTGCGAATCAGCAAAGATGGGCTCGAGTCTGAAAGCGCATTCTTTACCATCTCGCAACCCATCAAACTCACACTTACCGAGCCTAATCCAACATCGGTCAAGATGAGTTGGAATTCGGTTGAGGGTGCTGATCGTTACGAGGTGCTGCACCTCACAAATGGTATCTGGCAGGTGGTGGACACGACGGATCAGCTTTCATTGGGTTACAGCCGTGCAGTAACCAACGAGCGTGAAGTCTGGCTTTCTGTTCGGGCAATCAATACCACCAAAGCCATCACTTCGAGGCGCGCCGACGCAAAATTGTATGTCCCAACTAATCAAGCTCCTCGGGTTGCGAACGAAATCATCGTGGATTCAAATGGATCGACTAGTTACATCCATAATTTGGACGTTTTGAGTAACGACGTTGACGGTGACGGCGATCATATCATTGTGGCTGCTGTGACTGCGCCTCTTCAGGGAAGTGTCTCGATCATGGATAATTTCGGAATTAGATACAGACGATCCGAAAATCTTTCTGGTAGTGATTATTTCCATTACTCGGTGTCAGACAACCGAGGAGGTGTCACTCAAGGGCTGGTATTGATTTCGGAGGAAGGATACGACACCGATTCAGATGGTGTTCCTGACAGTAGCGATGCCTTTCCCCTAGATGCGACTGAGAGCGTGGACTCAGATGGTGATGGTATTGGTGACAATGCCGACACCATGGATGGCCATCAGCAGATGCAAGTAGTGGCCATCAAGGTTTCTGGAGGTTCGTTTTCTGAACCATTTTACTCGTTCATGGTCGATGGTGAGAGTGTGGATCTTTTCAATGCGAACTTCCTTCAGGCAGGATTCATCTATGACTTCATGGCGGATGGTATATCCTCGAGTCATCCTTTTGCCATGGGAGTCGATCGCAACGTCATTCCCAGTTGGGTGACCGGAAGTGCCCTAACAGGATCGCAGGGTAATATTCGAGTAGAAATCCCCCATGATTATCAAGGTAGCCTAACTTATTATTGCACCGCCCATACTTCCATGACCGCGAGCACTCAGGTCAAAGCGGCTGAAAGCACTGGAGGCACCGGCGGTGACACGACCCAGCCCATGGACCCGGATGCGGTGGCGGTCTACCCCGACGCAGTCAGTGGAGCGGCCAATGACATCGTGACCGTACCCTTCCTGG
>CAYSOI010000500.1:0-3479 GCA_964432425.1 uncultured Opitutales bacterium
GGGCAGCTGTGAGACCTGATATGCCCGCTCCAATTATCGCGATTCTTTTCATGTTACTACATACGAAGAAAAGAATTGGATGGTTTAGAGAACTTTTTTACTTCGAAATTTGTTTTCCAGTTTTGGCGTCATACTTTACCCACATTGTAGGCTTGATTGTTTCGTCTTCGGGATAGCGAAATACCACGTATAGATTTCCGTCAAAGCCCCGGACTGATTTGAGATTCGATATCTCTTTTGCGATGGATTGGTGATCCAATTCAGGGTCAGAAACGAGTAGTTCGATTTGCCCTGCATCCTCTGCGATTCGGTAGTATGGATGACCCTTGATCTTGTAGGTCTGCTCAATCTCCACCGCAATCTCTCCAGCTGCATGCAGCTTATGGCCTTGTTCCGCTTCAGCTTTGGGGACTTCTTTACAGCCACACAAGGTTAGGCTGAGGAATACGATAGTGAGTGTAAGTTGTAGATGCATAGGGTGTTTCAATGTGGCGTGTTCAATCAGCTATCAAGCTATTACTTTAATTGCCTAACAAAGCAGTAGATAAGCAAAGTCTCATTTCTGCGAGTTTCCAACTATGGTTTCGACCAATCAACTCGGAATCTTTATGACCTCGTTTCCATCGGTCACGTAGATCGTTTCGCCATCGGTTTTGTTGACTTTCATAGTTCCTGTAAATGATCCAAATGCTGGAAGAATGATCTTTTCAGGTGAGACGACAAAACAAGGCGAAGAAATCGAGTTCATGCCTCTGCTATGTAGGCGATAGCTTGGATGAGTATGTCCAGCCAGATAGGGGCGACTTTTTTGCTCTATGGGTATGTGCCGACAGTCAAAATCTTCCATTTCCCATGGATCGGGATGGCATTGGATTTCCAACTCTGGCCATGGGTCTCCGGAGTGCAGGTCATGGTTTCCTCGGACCAGATGAAGTTTGAGTTCTGGAAAGTTCTTTCGCCATTGGAGCAACGTGTCTCGTACGGTTTCGTTTTTGGAGACTTGTGCATGAAGGAAATCACCGAGAAAGACCAGTGCTTCTGCTTCTGTTTGTTGGACTAATTTCCCCAATCGGTCACAATCTTCCTCTGTGTTATTCCCCGGAACTGGAATGCCCATTTTCCAGAAAGATGCGGCCTTACCAAAATGTGTGTCTCCCACAAATAATCTCTTTTTCGCAGGCCAATACAAAGCCTTTTCCGGACAAAGAATGAAATCATGTTGCTGCCAGAGGATGGTTTCCATTTTGGAATGTCTTTTAAGAGTTCTCTTCCAGTTCGAGTGCCATTTTTCTAACTCGTTCGCTCCAGGATTCTGTACTGAGAGTGGTTCTTAAAGATTCTGCCCATAGGGGAAAGGCAAAGGGTGTTAGCTTTTCAGTCGTATTGAGGATAAAGTTCTGGCTCTGGATTTCCTGAAGCTTCTGTTGCATTCGGTTCAACTCCAGTTCACGTTCCAAAACTTCCCGCTTTGCCTGAATAAGTAGTAAATTCTCTGAGTCATACTTTTCAAATACATCGAACAATAGATTGCCTGACACTTGTACTTGTCGGGCGGACTTGGGAGCACCTGGATAACCTTGAAAGATCAGTCCTGCCACTCTGGCCACTTCGCGAAACTGCTTTTTCGCCATTTCACTTAGATTGAGGCACTCCACCAACTCTTCTTCCAGATTCTCCGGGTGAAGCAGGTTCTGCCAGTCTTTTATATCGAGTGGGAGGTCCTTGGCGGAACAGATATGAAAGCCATAATCATTGACTGAAAAAGTCAGGGTTACTGGCTGTGCCTTTGACATTCGGTATCCTATCAGTGCTGCCAATCCTTCGTGAACCAACCGCCCTCCAAATGGAAAAACAAACCAGTGTGTGCCGTCCCGGGATGTGGTTTTTTCAATGATCAGTTGATCCAGTTTGGGTAGGTTCGAATACTTGCCCTGAAGATCCAGAATCCCCTTCATTGATTTCATTTCGCGGCTATTCAGAGTTCCCTTCTCCGCATCCATCAGCTTTTCCTGAACCGCCATTGCTAACTCCGAGGACAACGGGGACTTGCCTCCACTCCATACGGATAAGATGCCTTTCTTCGATTTCGCAACACTGACAATTGCGGTCAGGTTCGCCACTCGTTTCAATTCCAGAAGTTTGCCGGCGAAATAGAAGTTGTTGCCAGGTTTGACTCGTCCCAGAAAGGACTGTTCCACCGTGCCTAGAGTCTTCCCGTTTTTGAATTTAACCAGAATGGATGGATCGCTGGTGATGGAGCCAATAGACATCCTGTGAAACCTACCGATGGTTCGCGATTCTACTTTGTAGGTGCCGTCCTTCTCCACTACCTTGTGGAATTGGTCATAGGCTGAGAGCGATTTGCCTCCTTTGGTAATAAAGTCCAGCGTCCACTCCCATTCCTCATCAGTTAAATTTTGGTAGGACCAGGCCGAGCGTATCTCCTCCAAGCCTTCCTTTTTTTGGAAACCTTCACCAAGGGCCAATGTCACCAGGTGTTGGGAAAGTAAGTCGAGCGGAGATTGAAGGGGCGTGCGTTCTTCAATGGCCATTCGATCAATCGAATCTCTGGCCGCTGCATATTCGATCAACTCCATCGCCTGAGTGGGGACACAGTAGATCTTACTGGAGACTCCGGGTTGATGCCCACTTCGTCCTGCTCTTTGCAGTAGTCGAGCGACACCCTTTGGGCCACCAATCTGAATGACTTGTTCGACAGGGGAGAAGTCGACCCCCAAGTCCAGACTGCTCGTGCAGACCACTGCTTTGATTTGGCCTTTGCGAAGACGTGACTCCACTGAAACGCGAACATCCTTATCAATGGACCCATGATGAATGCCAATCTGCTCTTTCCATTCCGGTCGTACTTCCAGCAATGCATTGAACCAGTATTCCGTCTGGGAACGAACATTTGTGAAGACAAGAGTGCTCTGGGCTTGTTCAATCCTTTCTGCGACTTGTTCGACCAACTTGCCCCCGAGGTGTCCGGACCATGGAAACCTTTCCATGTTTTTGGGAATGACAGTTTCTACGATGAACTTTTTCTTTAGATTGGCGTTGATGAGTTCACCAACGGAATCCGTCCCAAGTAGGGTTGACATTGCCGTGTCCAGGTTGCCAAGAGTTGCGGAGAGTCCCCAGGTTCGGAGATTCGGTATCCAGTTGCGGAGTCTGGCCAGGCAAAGTTCGGTTTGGGTTCCTCTTTTCGTTGCAATCAATTCGTGCCATTCATCGACAATGACCGTTTGCAGAGTGGAAAAGGCTTTGCGGGTTCCCGAATAGGATAACAGAAGAGAAAGGCTCTCTGGAGTGGTGACCAAACAGGATGGGAAGTTTCTTCTTTGGCGGAGTTTGACCGATCCTGATGTGTCTCCGGTACGAGCTTCGACAGTCCATGGTAGCTCCAATGCCTCCGTCAACTTTTGAAGAGCTAAGGTTGTGTCCTCCACCAATGCCCGCAGGGGAGTTACCCAGAGCAC
>CAYSOI010000501.1:0-3479 GCA_964432425.1 uncultured Opitutales bacterium
CTGTCTAAATAATGTCTGCCTTTGATCGCATAAGAATTATCCCTGTTCTCCTAATCTCATTATGCATGTGGGCATTGACTGCCAATGGGGAAGATCAATTACAAATCATCCTGAACAGCCAGCAGGCGACCTTTCTGGATACCAATGATAATCCATTGGATATTGGAGAACCTCAACTAAATCAGGATGGCGACCTCCTGCAATTGGGATACTTTACTGAGGCGACACCCACCAATTTGTTTTCTGGAGAATGGGTTCCATTGGTTTCAGAGTCCTATTTTGGAGATACCTCCACCTTGTCAGACGGAATTCCAGGAAAATTCCAAATAGCTCTCCTTTTCTTCAACAACTCCGACATTGTAACGGTGTACCCAGATGCAAGCGGTACATTTGAGACCTCTGCCCCCTACACGATCACACATTCTTCTCCAGGAGTTAATAAACTACTGGCAATTCGCTATTACGATCAAAATACGATATCCGAAGGGGTTAGATACAACACAATTGCAAACCCAAACTGGCAATGGGGAAACCTGACTGGTCAACTGGCCTTTCCCGAACTTATCGAAGTGGATGTAGAAAGTACAGACTTAGCCTTTCAAGACCCAGACAACCCCTACATTGCCTCAGTAAAAAAGAATACGAGTTTGGAGAATCAGCCTATTTTGTCACTGTCGGGTACGATACAAGGCAATGGCTCTGTAATAGGTTTTGGGAAATACGAGCAAGGCACAACGGCACAATTGGAAGCAATCCCGGAAGAAGGCTATATATTTCATTCCTGGAACGGGGCAATCAGTGGGTCGACAAACCCTAGCTCCATTACCATCAACGAGGACAAACAAGTAAACGCAGAGTTCAGAATCATCACCTTTACCCTATCCCCGGAAATTACACCTGAGAACGGAGGAACAGTTAATGGAAGTGGAGAATATGAATTCAATGAAGAAGTAGAGTTGACTGCGGTTCCATCAACAGGGCATCGATTTCTTTATTGGCTAGTGGATGGAGAACAGTCCTTTGAAACTTCAGTTACCCTGACAGCCAACAGAGAGTACGATCTGGAAGTCATCTTTGAGCCTATATTTTATTCTCTCACGATCAATCAAACGCCAACCAATGGCGGACAAGTTACTGGGAGTGGCGTCTATGCCTACGGAACCGTCAAGACCATCGAGGCAACTCCTGCGGAAGGTTACCAATTTACGGGATGGACTGGGGGCACTGTCCAGGACCCAGCATCAGCCTCCACCGAAATCACCATTCAGGGCGATGTGACCTTGACCGCCAACTTTGAATTAATTCCAGAACCAACGCATACAGTAACATTGACCGCAGTGCCTGAAGAAGGAGGCGCCCTAAATGGAGCAGGAACCTTTGACCATGGCTCAGAAATTCAAGTATCTGCCACGCCTTCTCACGACTACTATTTTGAGCGATGGATAGATGAAAGTGGGAATTCCCACTACAGCAATCCACTGACCTTGACCTTGACATCCGAGATTTCCAGAACGGGCATATTTAGCAAACGCCCCTTCAACATACTAGTCTTTGGAGACAATGAAAAGGAAGTGATTTCCCCCGGAGGATCTGGAACATTCGATGAAAAAGAAGAGGTAAACATTGAAGCCTTTCCATCAGAAACCTGGGAATTGGCCAATTGGACCGCCACGGGAGAATTAAACTTTTTTGTTCGTGCACTGCCCAGTGCTGATAACTCTCAAACCGTCCTTTATATTGACGCATTGGAGAGGCGTCAGCTGAGACTGGTGCGGGGCGGAACCTATCATTTCAACTTGAGTGATCTGGAGCTGGCCGACCATCCATTTTATTTCAGCACCTCTGAGCAAGCAGATATCTCTGGTAACTTTAACGGCGAATATACTGAAGGTATCACGAACTCACGCTCCACAAGTGGCATTGTGAGCTTCACCGTGAGTGAGAATGTGCCGGATATCCTTTATTACCATTCCGGTTCGGTTACCGAAGCAGGTGGCGTGATTCACGTCTATGACATTGAAGAAATCCTCTCCTCTGTAACAGAAAACCCAACCACCCTCCAAATTCTTGCGGATATCCCCATCGTCGCAAACTATGATCGGGAGCATTATGATATTACCACTGCCCCCTTTCCTTCCTATGGGGGATCAATCACCGGAGCTGGAGTCCACCAATGGGGAGAGGAAGTCGTACTCACTGCAACCCCCGCCGAAAATTACTCTTTCACCAGTTGGGTGGGATTACCGGAAGAAGATAAGACAACAAATCCCATTACCCTGACAATTAGTGAAGCCCTGGACCTTACTGCGAACTTTACCTACACTGGTCCGGCAACACATACATTGACCGTACTGGCGAACCCTGCTGAAGGTGGAACCACCACAGGCTCTGGCGAAATTTCACACGCAACGACGACCACCATCTCCGCCCAACCTGCCTCAGGATATCGATTCTTGAATTGGTCAGGAGAGGCTGCGGTTTCTCCGGATGCAACGACAACGAACACCACAATTATCCTTGGAGAGACAACCATTACTGCCAACTTTGAGCAAATCCCTGAATACAACTTAACGCTCAATGCATCCCCTCAAGGAGCAGGGTCCCTTTTTGGTAGTGGGACCTATCAGGAAGATACCAACGTTACAGTCATCGCGTTTCCCGCTTCAGGTTATGAATTTGTAAACTGGTCGGGCTCAGATCAATTGCTGGACCCAAATGGAACCACGACCACACTACCCCTTACGTCAAATACCATCCTTACTGCCAATTTCAATTTTGTAGGAACAGATACTTATGACCTAACCATTAACGTCTCTCCCGCAAATGCTGGCACAACTACTGGGCATGGAACGTATGAAAGCGGACGACTGGTCCCCATTGAGGCCATACCCAACCCAGGCTATGAATTTGAATCCTGGACAGGCGGGGAAGTTACCGCCCCGACAGAAGCAGAAACCACCTACCAACTCTTTTCCGACCAAACCCTAACCGCAAACTTCCAGTATGTCGGGCTCCCTGACCATACCTTGACTTTGCAGGCGAATCCTTTGGAAGCCGGAACTTTAACAGGAGCCGGCGACTACGAAGAAGGTACGGAAGTCTCGATCCAGGCAACACCTGCGACAGGCTATGAATTTCTTGGCTGGACCGGAGGCTCTCCGGCAGACCCATCCGAAAGCTCAACTTCCATCACACTGAAATCCAATACTACTCTGATCGCCAACTTCCAGTACCTCGGCACTGGCAACACTCTTACCATCAATGCCAACCCACAGGATTCGGGAACCACGACAGGAGCAGGAAACTATGCAACAGGCTCGACTGTCAGTATCCAGGCAACTCCAGCAGAAGGCTATAAATTCATGGGCTGGACAGGGGGGAATGTCGCCTCAGCTGATGCCAGCCAAACAACCTTGAACCTCTCGTCGGACATTACATTAACCGCAAACTTCGAGCCTCTTGCTGAATATGCTGTCTCC
>CAYSOI010000502.1:0-3464 GCA_964432425.1 uncultured Opitutales bacterium
TTGTCCTATGTATCAGTTGTTCCTTCTCAAATTGCAAAGTATCGAGTCTCTTCTTGTGGTCTTCGCTGAAATCAGCCCCAAGTCTGTCTTGGATCATCGTCAATTTCTCAATATCTGACTGAAAATCCTCAAGTATATCTTCACTGATATTTAGGATTTCTTTGGGCGTCAAAACCAAGGAGTAAAAGCGGGAAGCTTGTTCATGTTGGCCTGCTTCTGACAGAATGCTCCCAGCTTGCAGAAACTGAAAATTCATTCGCACATTTAAGCGTTCAGGGTGCATGTTCGTGAAGTATGGCATCAAGCTGTCCAGTTGATTGAATTCTTTCTTTGCCATATACGCTTCGACTAAAGCAGTAGCTCCTACCATCTTTCGGCCTGGGTTCTTTGTGGTCAGAAGTAGTTTCGTAAACCAAGGAATCCCGCGTTCCCATTCCTTTTCAAAAGACATGGCCTGCACGATATGCCACAGTGCCTCCTCCTTTTGGCGATCACTCAATAAATGGAAATAAGGCTTGTTTGAGTGAAGTAGTATATCGAGGGCTTTTATTGCCTCAGCAAACTGCCCGAGTCCCCGGTGGCTCGTTACCTTGTTTATCAACGCATGGTGAGCATGCTTTCCTCGGGGATACATTTGGATGTAATGGTCAAACCCTTCTTTTGCCTTCTGCAAATACCCTTTGTCACGGGTTGCGGAGTAGGCTTGTATGAAGCCAGAACCCATCGAGTACACGATATCTTCGTCCTGATGGTCAGACTCCTTTTCGATCAGAATCTTGTTACGCAAGTCCTCCAGGATTGGCAAAGCCCTGTCGATATCACCTTCGTTCAGAAAGTGTTGTAATCTGGTTGTTATTCCTTCCTCAGTTAACTCCTTGGAAACATTGTCGGTTGTCGCAGGCTTTCTCTCTGCCGGTGAGGGGGAATTGTTGATCAGCTCCAGTATCATGAGTGCGGCTAGAGCCAAAAGACAAAGAAGCAGAAGGCCAACCATCCACCTGTGTTCTTCATTCTGGTGAGAGCTATCTTTCAATTTGTCGTATAATTTCCCTTTTTCGACCGGATTCCAACACCACAACTTAACAGGAAATCGATTGATTGTCACTTGGAGGTTGTTTATCCAACTCCATTCTTTCTCCCTAACTCTGTAATGGAATTTTTTAGACAGACCAAGATTGGGCTGGCAAAATCGTGAGGGGAAATCATGGATGAGACAGTAGGCGTTTCGGAAACATCTGCGTTGTTCTCAGCACTTTCCATCATCTGACTTCCTTGGGTTTCTTCTTGAAACACCCCTGAGTAACAACAGCATCTTAACCATCATGACCTTGGACGAACTTAAACAGGAAATTGACGTTCTGGATCGAGAAGGCCTTCAGGAGTTGGCGACGTGGGTCTCTTTGGTTCGTAGATCGAAAGAACCTGGCCGTGGCCAAGATATTGCCAATAAATTGGATTCCCCTGAAAACCAATGGGTCCCTCTGGAAGAACTGGATCAACATTTGCCGGATTAAATGGATGTTCGAGACAGGGTCTTTATCGAACAATCTGTGATTGAAGCAATGCAGTCCCTTCGAGGGGGAAAACGCACCCAAATCAAAGCATTCCTTCTGTCCCTTGCAATCGACCCATTTGATGAGGGGGACTATGCCGAACAAGACCCCCATGGTCGCTCAGTACACAGTAAGGTCATCGGTGATTATTCCATCGGATTCTACGCCGATCATGCTGTGAAAGAAGTCAAAGTCTTTGAATTTCTACCGGCTGATGAGTGAATTGACTTTTCACCGGCGTTTGAGGAAATTCTCCTGAGCTGTGCAAAAGCATGAACAATTTGGCTTACGCTTTGGGGGCAGCGAACGAGAGAACATACTATGAAGAAAACAGATATTTGGATGCTGGTATCAGGCCTGCTCATGTCCTTGGGGATTTTAACCACGCAAGTCTCCGCGACGGAAATCCTTTGGAGTCAGTACTGCGAACATCAGGGCAAAATGAAGCTGCTGGTGCATCTGGATTCCGATCCGACGATGCCTCCTCAGGGGGTAGCGGAAAAGGTGAAACTTTGGCTGCGTGAGGAGGCTGGGGATTCATGGAAACTGGCCCAAACCCGGTCGATCAATTATCTTACGGCGACGGCTTTGTTTGAGATCGAATCCTGGCCTTGTCACGCAAGGAGGTTGTTCAAGGTGACCTGTGGGGATTCGGTATGGAAGGGGATTTTTCGGGCAGAGCCGAAACCGGGTTCCGTTCTGAAGCTTGTGGCTCTCTCTTGCCACAAGGACATTGCCTGGCCTTGGAAAGAAGCGATTGAAGAGATCATCTCACACGACCCTGACCTGGTCTTGTTCTCCGGGGATCAGATCTATGAAAACGATTACGGAAGCCCGATGTTCCGTGCCTTGACGAAAGAGGAAGTCCCCAAAGGGATGAAGAATTATTTGGAGAAATGGCGGAAATTTGGGGAGGCGTTCCGTGAGTTGATGCGGGATCGGCCCACCATCATGATCACCGATGATCACGATGTTTTTTCGAACGACCTTTGGGGAAAGGGCGGCCTGAGGATGAAGGGAGACCGGACCACTGGCGGTTATCCGACCCATCCGGATTGGGTCAATGCGGCAGAATTTACCCAGACCGGGAACCTGCCGGATCCCGTCAATCCAGGTCCGCATGGAGATGGAGTCCTGGCCTACTACACTGCCCTGGAATACGGAGGTGTGCACTTTGCCATTCTGGAGGATCGAAAGTTCAAGAGTGCTCCATCCGAGGTCATCACGAAGTTGATTGCCCCACCGGGGTTCAAGTGGCCCAATCCCCGCAAAACGGATTTCGAAATCGAGGTGGTACTGGACCCGGATTACGACTGCACCAAGCTCGACCGCCCCGATCTGCAATTGTTGGGTAAAGAGCAGGAGGCGTTTCTCAAAGATTGGTCGAACCAGTTGAAACAGTCCGGCCAAATCGGTGCGGTGGTCTCCTCCAGCCCGTGGGCACATGTGGCGATGTATTCACCTACCTCTGCCGACACTGACTCCAATGCCTGGCCGCAGTCTGGAAGGAACCGTGCCTTGAAAGCGATTGGAGATGCCCCGGTCGTGATGCTTCATGGCGATGTGCATCTGGGAACCCTGGGCCGTCATGGAGTGGATCAATTCAATGATGGTCCTGTTGCCTATTCACTGCCTTCCTTCTCCTCCAAAGCCAGTCGGAAATGGGAACCTCTCGAATCTGGGAAAAATCGTAAACCCGGTGCTCCAGAAAACACTGGCGAATTTCATGACCGATTCGGAAACAAAGTCACGATGTACGGAGCCGGCAATGGGCTGAATGGATACGGCATCATTTTGTTCGACACTAAAAAACGGGAAACCGAGCTACAGTTTCATCCCATGAATGAAGAACGCAAACCGATCAAAAAGAAGGTATCGGGCTGGCCGCATAGAGTGAAGTTTCAGTAGAAA
>CAYSOI010000503.1:0-3463 GCA_964432425.1 uncultured Opitutales bacterium
GTGGACTACAATCAGGATGTTCGCCCCATCCTGTCGCAAAACTGCTTTGCCTGCCACGGTCCGGACCCTCATGACCGCAAAGCCAAGCTGCGTTTGGACACGCAGGAAGGAGCCTTCAAAAGCCACAAAGGCAATCCTCCTGCCATTGTGCCTGGAAAGCCGGAAGAAAGTGAATTCGTGTTCCGCATCAATGATGACTCGGACCCGATGCCGCCAGAAAAGTCTCACAAAACCCTGACTCCCCAGCAAAAAGCCATTCTCACCCAATGGATTGCAGAAGGCGCCGTCTATTCTCAACCATGGGCTTATGTTCCACCCAAAACTCACCCCACACCAAAAGTAAAAGACAAGAACTGGCCTAAGAACGAAATCGATCACTTCATATTATCCCGCCTCGAAAAGGCCAACCTGCCGCCAGCTCAGGACGCCGACCCAACCACTCTCATCCGCCGACTTTACTTCGACCTCACCGGGCTTCCACCTGCCCCCAAGCAAGTGCAGGATTTTGTGAGTGGAAAAGTCAGTTACAACCAGGTCGTCGAGCATCTTCTCAATTCCCCGCACTTCGGCGAACGCATGGCCGTCTACTGGCTCGATCTGGTCAGGTATGCCGATACCGTGGGTTATCATGGCGACCAGGACCACAACATCTCTCCCTATCGCGATTATGTGATTCGGGCCTTCAACCAGAACATTCCCTTCGACCAATTTACCCGTGAACAACTTGCCGGCGACCTCGTTCCCAATTCCGGAAAATGGCAAAAGGTCGCCTCTGGTTACAATCGCCTTTTGCAAACCTCCCATGAAGGTGGAATTCAGGCCAAGGAGTACAACGCCATTTACGCCGCAGACCGAGTGCGCAATCTTTCCTCCGTCTGGATGGGGGCGACAATGGGGTGCTCTCAATGTCACGATCACAAGTTTGATCCCTTTACCATGAAGGATCACTACTCCCTGGCATCCTTCTTTGCCGACATTCCCGACTCTGGATTTTCCGGCAACAGCCTCCCCACCAAACGACCACCGGAAATGACCTTCCTTACCGATCAACAGGAAGAGCAAATTGAAGTCTTCAAACAACAGCAAAAAAAGCTTCTTGGAGACGAGCTTTTCGCAAAGGCCTCATCGCTAAAAACAGAGAAACAAATCCTGCCCCTCATCCCCAAGGAAAAACAAGCGGAATGGAAGCGCTTAAATCAAGGAATTCAGGGCGTCCAAAAGCAAGCCAGACGGACCATGATCACCCAGGCCTCGTCCAAGCCCAGAACGATGCGAATCCTTCCAAGGGGCAATTGGCTGGATGACTCTGGTCCCATTGTGACACCTGCCATTCCCGAGTACTTCGGAAAACTCCCTCTTCCGGAAAAGCAACGAGCCAATCGACTGGATTTGGCCAACTGGTTGACCGATCCGAAAAAAGGAGTCGGCGGCCTGACCTCCAGAGTCTACGCCAACCGGCTCTGGTATTTGTTCTTCGGGCAAGGACTCTCTCCTTCACTGGAAGACTTTGGCGGGCAGGGAACTCCACCCACTCACCCCGAACTTCTCGATCACCTTTCCGTATATTTTCACAACAACAACTGGGACACCAAATCCATCATCCAGTACATTGTTCAAAGCCGCACCTATCAGCAGAGTTCTGTGGTCACGGATGAAGCTCAAAAGAAGGATCCGGAAAACCAACTCTATTCCCGGCAAAATCGCTACCGACTTCCCGCTGAATTCATGCGGGACAATGCACTGACCATCAGCGGCTTAATTCAGCATGCCACCAGTGGCAGTACCAGCGTAAAGCCCTATCAACCCGTGGGCTACTACCGACACCTCAATTTCCCCACCCGAAAATACCGGCACAGCTCCAACACCCAGCAATACCAACGAGGCGTCTACATACATTGGCAAAGAATGTTTCTCCACCCCATGCTCAAAGCCATGGATGCTCCAACCCGAGAAGAATGCACGGCCCAACGCCCTCGATCCAACACACCTCTCTCCGCATTGGTGCTGCTCAATGACCCCACCTTCCTGGAAGCCGCCCGGGTCTTTGCCCAAAGAATCATCCAAAGTGCCGAAAAAGGCCCGAAGCACCGATTAAAGTTTGCCTGTCAGATCGCCCTCAATCGAAACCCAAAACCAGAGGAATCCGAAGCCCTGTTGTCCCTCCTCAAAACGACATCAGATATTTATAAAAAGAATCCACAATCGGCGAAGGACATTCTCAGCCATACCGGACAGGCTCCCGTCCCCGCAAACCTGGATCCAATCGAACTGGCATCATGGACCTCCATTGCCCGTGCCATTCTCAACCTCAGCGAAACCAACACCCGTAATTAAAGATGCACTCCTCAGAAACCCTCCAACTTTCCCGACGTTCCTTGCTGGCCGGTAGCAGTTTTGGATTAGGCTCTGCTGCGCTTTCCCACCTTTTGGCGGACTCCTCAGGCACTTCCAAGCTGATTGGCAAAGCCAAACGTGTCATATTCCTCTGCATGTCCGGTGGCCCCTCTCACCTGGAAACCTTCGATTACAAGCCCGAGTTGGATAAACTCAATGGGCAACCGATGCCGGAATCCTTCACCAAAGGCCAACCCATCGCTCAACTTCAAGGCCAGAAGCTCAAAGTTCAGGGCCACCTGACCAAGTTCAAACGCTACGGAAAAAGCGGGCAGTACATCAGTGACTTCCTGCCTCACACCGCCAAAATGGCTGACGAAATCGCCATCATTCGCTCCATGGTCACCGAGCAGATCAACCATGACCCAGCTCACACCTTTCTCAGCACCGGAACCGCCATCAGTGGACATCCCTCCATGGGCGCATGGATCACCTATGGCTTAGGCTCTGCGACAAAAAACTTGCCCGCCTTTGTCGTGCTCACCAGCACCGGCGGACGCAACCCCCAACCCATCGCCTCCCGTCAATGGGGTGCAGGCTTTCTTCCCAGCCGTTATCAAGGCGTGGAATTCAACAGTACCGGCGACCCCGTGCACTACGTCCGCAGCCCCAAAGGCATTCATGACGAGCAACAAGCCGCCTTGGTCAACACCATCAAGAAGCTCGATAAACAAAGAAACAACCTCGTCAACAACCCCGAAATCCAGACCCGCATCGCCGCCTACGAAATGGCCTTCCGCATGCAGTCCTCCGTCCCCGAATTGATGGACCTTTCCGACGAGCCCGCCTCCGTACTGGAACACTACGGTGCCAAACCCGGCGACGGCTCCTACGCTTCCAACTGCCTCCTGGCCCGCCGCCTCGCCGAACGCGGCGTCCGCTTCATCCAACTTTATCACCGAGGCTGGGATCACCACGGCGGCCTCGTCAAGTACATGAACACCTGCTGCGGCCTCACAGACCGCCCTACCTGGGCCCTGCTCACCGACCTCAAAAAACGAGGCATGCTCGACGAAACCCTCATCATCTGGGGCGGCGAATTCGGCCGCACCCCCATGTTCCAGGGCAA
>CAYSOI010000504.1:0-3453 GCA_964432425.1 uncultured Opitutales bacterium
GCCAGGAATGCGGTAGTGTTTGGCCAGCTTGTGATGAGTGACTACAAAGTCCGAATCGATGAAGTTCTGGATGCTGAGATTCTCCTGGAAAACATGGTGAAGAAAGCGAATGGTTTCCTGTTCGAAAAGAACTTTGTCCTTTTCCTGAAAAGAGAAATACTCCGGGTTGATGGCCAATTTGTGGATGCCTGCAAGATCGAGCCATTGAGCGGCAAAGTTTTGGGAAAAGGCGATAGCTTTGGGATCCTTCATCATTCGCTGCACCTGCTCTTGCAGAACGGAGGGTTTCTGCAGTTGTCCTTTTTCGGCGAGATCGAACAGAATGTCATCCGGCATGGAGCTCCATAGAAAGTAGGAGAGACGGGAGGCCAGTTCATAGTTGTTTAATTTCCGTCTGGGAAGCTCTTCGTCTTCTGTGACGGGATTGTCGGCAGGTTCAGCAATCAGAAGGAAGTTTGAGGAGCAAAGTACGGCCGCCAAGGTCGAAACGAGAGTGGTTTCAAATGAAGTCTCCACGGGTCGTAATCTTTCGAACAAGGCCACTTTGCGATCCACTTCATGATCCGCAACCAGATGACGGTAGGCCCGTTTCATGAAGTTCTGGAGGATTTCCTTCACATAAGTCTTTTCGTCCTCCTTGTTGGACGAATCGATGAGGATGGCTTTCTTCTGCATGGAAGGCCATTCCGGGTAGTAATTACTCTCAATTTCCACCCAATCGATGAAGAGCTTGGGTAGTTCTTCGTAGGTCAATTCACTGGTGCCGCGACGGAAGTCATTAAAGATGCGGAAGTAGGATGGGCGACTGGGTTTGTTGGATTGGAATGGAAAGTTGGCTCCGTGGACAATGAATTCGTAGGTCTGCGGCTCTGTGGAGCGGATCTCGATGTTGGCCGCTTCCTTTTGATCAGAAACTCCATTGCCGCGGAAAGATCCCAGCTCAAAGGAGAGGCGTGGCCAGCTGTCGCCCTTGCCCTTAATGGCAGCCGCATGTATTTTGGCACGCACGGGTGCATCATGGGGAGGATCGTAGATTTCAGCACGAAATTCGGGTTGATATCCTGAACGCCCATCTCCCAGAGCTCCGCCTTGTTTACGGTCAGTTGCAAAAGGTTGGTTTGTAGGATCATTCTTACGGTTTCCTGACAGCAAGATACCCTTATGATCTGGAGACACTTCTCCGTGATCCAGTTTGAAGACCCCGTTTTGAAATGTCTTCTCTCCAAATGTTGGTTTCAGGGGATAAGAGCCTCCACCAGATTTCCCTTTCTTGGGCTTCTTCTGTTTTTTCTTCTTATTGTTCGGTGCGGGTTTCTCCTCTTTCTTTTCTTCCTTTTTGAATCCCAACTCCGGATCAATCCTCACAAAGTACACCGGAGGTTTTTCCTCAGGAGCTAAGAGGATTCGGTTCAACGCATCTCGGGCAATACGTTCGAAATACTCGATGTGGAGAGCGGATGTTCCCAGCACACTGCTGTTGTTCTTAAAGCCTTCATGAGCTGTGCCTTCTGGAGGTAGATCTGTCGCAAACCGAAGATCAAGATGCAGGAGGTCCCGAAGTGTGTTGTTGTATTCGTACGCAGTAAGTCTTCGGAGAACGTTTTGTCCGCCAGTAGAACGCTTGGCTTCCAGCACCTTCCTGAACTCCGCAGTCAGCAACTCAACCGCTACTTGGCGTTCCGCAGCAGTGGGCTGCTTCTCTTCATCCTCTGGCGGCATCTCACTGACATTGATTAAGTCCAATACCTCCTGCCACATGTCAGCCTCACTGCCATTGATCAGATCCGCATCCAAAGTATCCAGCCGCAGTTTAGCCTTCTGTTTCTCCGGACCATGACAACCAACACAATACTTGGTCAGAAAGGGCCGCATCTCTTTCTCAAAATCATTGGCGGAAACATTCCCAAATAGCAGAGAAGTCGCCGTTAGGAATGTCAGGAAACTGGTGGATTTATACGTCATGCTGTGCCGAAAGTAACACCGTGTAATAGGGGCGTTCACAAAGATTGTACACGGAAATTGTAGAATGCTCTATCGCATGTGCACTCCCTTCGATTGAAACTTCGTTTAAAAGCCGATGAATCGGAAGTATCGTCAGTAAATTCCAGCCAGTGGGATCGGCTTGGAGTTCAATATGGGGTCCATCAATTGGCGGGGGAAACCGCTTTCGAGGCGAAGTTTACCAATGTCGAAAAGTACGTTCATGATGGTGGACATTAAGTTCTCCATGTTTACCGGATCACTATCGGGAACATCGTTGTTCTTCGCGGCCTTTCCGTAGACTTGCCCGGTGTGAAATCCACCTCCAGCGAAAGCCAGAGTACAGAGATTTCCCCAGTGGTCCCGGCCACCTCGTTTGTTGACTGTCGGGGTGCGACCAAATTCTCCGGTGATGATCAATAGGGTACTCTCCAGAAGTCCACGTTGGGCCAGATCGGCGACAAAAGCACTGACGGCTTTGTCGAGCGGGCGACCAAGCATCTCCATGCCATCAGTGAGTGTCATGAAATTGTTTCCGGAACTGGCATGCATATCCCATCCGGAGTTTTGTACAGTGACAAAACCACAACCCGCTTCCACCATTCGACGAGCCATCAACATCTGGTGTCCCAGGGAGCATTGGCGGTATTCACCTTTCTTTTCTCCAACCCGGTACATACTGGTGTCGTACATTTCCAGAGTCCGTTTGTCTTCCTTGGAGATGTCAAACGCTTCGGCTGCACCTCTGGTGATCAAATCATAGGCTTGCTGGCGAAATTGATCGGCCTGTTCGAGATTCCCCCGGGAGTCCATATCACGGCGAAGTTGATCGAGTCCTGTCAGCAATTGTTTGCGATCATCCAGTCGACCCTGCTTTAAATTCAAGGTCATGTTCTCAATTGCAGGACCACCTCCTCCAAGATGAAAGGGAGCATATGCCTGGCCGATCTCACCGGGTTGGGAGCCTTCCACGATGCGTTTTCTCGGATTGGCGAATCTGCCAATGTCTGGTGCTGTGGCCAAGGCTGTAGTGGGAAGGCCATTTAGCGGATGATTGGTCCCTCGAAGTCGGGCATACACTGAATTCATACCACCTGGAAAAATATTGCCGCCGGATAGGACATAGGGCACAGCCAAACTGTGGTTACTTTGTCCATGCCGAAAGGATTTCACAATCAGCATTTTGTCAGCATGTTGGGCCAGTAGTGGAAATGTTCCGCCAAAACGAATACCGGGGACATTGGTCTTCACCTCGCCGGTTAAGCTGCGGTAAGGCGGAGGTGCCTCCATGTTGGGATTGAAGGTTTCGATCTGACTTGGACCACCGCCCAGAAATAAGAGTACCACCGATTTATCCCGCACAAAATCAGGGCGTTCGCTGGCTTTTGCCTGTAGCAACTGTGGCAACATGAGCCCCCCGAGCCCCAGAGTTCCAACCTGTAGGAAATCCCTCCGAGAATGACCTTCGCAATT
>CAYSOI010000505.1:0-3437 GCA_964432425.1 uncultured Opitutales bacterium
CGGAGGCTGACGAGGGAGGAGTTTGAGGAGAACTTGAGGGATTTGCTGTTGCTGCCGGATTTGGATATTCGGGACAAGTTGCCGGCGGATCGGGAGTCACATGGGTTTACCAAGGTTTCCAAAATGCTGGATGTCTCCAGGGTACAGTTGGAGGGATGGTTGGATGCCACAGAGGCCGCATTGGGGGAAGCATTGGCCTCTGGAGTCAAACCTTTGCCTATCCAGAAATGGAGATTCTCCGGAACAGATTTGTTTCATGGGCTAACCACTTTCGGGGGGAGAGAGGCGATGTTCTTTGCCAGGGACAATGTGATGGTCCCAATTCCTGGAGCTACCTATAACAAAATGACTCTGGAAGAGCGTCGGGATGAAACTTTGGAGGCAGCGATCTTTCGTTCGGCAACATGGCCGTATTTTGGATACCCGAGGGGATTTCGGGCCAAGTATGATGGGATATACAAGGTGAGGTTTTCAGGGCGAGCGGTTCGGCAGGTTCGGGATTTTCGATTAGTGCCTGCATATGAACCTCAGCCGATAAGTTTTCGGGCAAGGCAACCTTCTGGCCCGGACGTGTCGGGAGATGTTCGGGAGACGGGCGGATGGATGGATTTGTTGCCGAAGGTCAAAACCTTTGAGACGACAATTCGTCTGAAAGCTGGGGAGACGTTTGAGTACAGTTTGCTGGGGTTGCCCGTTCCGTTTATTCGTACGGATGGAGGATTTTATTATGATTTTCCTCCCATGCCTCCAGAGGGTCATCGAGGTGGGGCGATTCGGTGGCTGGAAGTAGAGGGACCTATTCAGTCCGAAACCTGGCCGCCGCCTTCTCACAAAGTGTTGTTCGGGGAGATGGAGATCAAGGCTCCTGAGGCTGGATCGAAATATGGAGTTGGGGTGGTGAGTCTGGAGCCCAAAAAGGATGCAGAGGAGTTGCTAAAGGCTTTTGCTGCGAGGATGGCAAGGAGGCCGGTTTCGAATGAGAAGTTGAAGCCGTATCTGGGGTTGATTCTGGGCAAGCTGGAGGACGGGATGCCATATGTGGATGCAGTGCTGGCTGGGTATCAGGCGTTTCTGTGTTCGGGTCACTTTGTTTATCTACAAGAACCGAGGGCGATCGGGGACTTGGCATTTGCTAGCCGGTTGTCGCATTTGCTTTGGAATTCGGGTCCGGATGCGAGACTTCGTATGCTGGCAAAGGATGGAAAGTTGGGTGAGGCTGATGTGTTAAGCGGTGAAATGGACCGTCTGGTGGAAGATCCCAGGTTTTTGCGGTTTGTGAAAGGGTTTACGGGGCAATGGTTGGATCTGAAGCAATTGCGTCGAGACATTGCCGATGGGCGATTGTATCCTGAATATCGCAAGGATGATTACATCGTGGATTCGATGGAGCGGGAGACGCATGCGTTTTTTACAGAGATGGTTCGGGGGAATTTGTCGGTAACGACGTTGGTCGATGCGGATTTTACTTTTGTGAATGATCGGTTGGCCCGGCATTATGATTTGCCGCGGGTTTCCGGATCGGAAATGCAGAAGGTGAAGTTGCCAGAGTGGAGTCCGTATGGTGGATTGCTGACGCAGGCTTCAATCCTGAAATTGACGGCAAATGGCACCACGACCTCTCCTGTGCTTCGGGGTGTTTGGGTAATGGAAAAGTTGCTGGGCGACCCGCCACCACCACCGCCGAAGTCTGTGCCCGCTATCGAGCCGGATATTCGTGGGGCCTCGACGATTCGAGGACTGTTGGCCAAGCATACGGAAGTGAAGTCCTGTGCAGTATGTCATCAGAGGTTCGACCCGGTTGGGTTTGCCTTGGAGAATTTTGATGTGATGGGAGCTTGGCGGGATCGATATCGTGGGCTGGAAAAGGGGGACAAAATTACCGGAATTGATCCAGCCGGGCATCCGTACACTTACTATGTAGGAAAACCTGTAGAGGCATCGGGCAAACTTCGTGATGGCAGGGAGTTTCGGGACGTGCGGGAACTCAAGGCACACCTTCGTCAGGATCCCAGGCAACTTGCCCGGAATTTGCTGCATCATTTGACCCTCTACTCAACGGGCACTCCAGTGAGGTTTTCTGACCGGTTTGTGGTCACGTCGATTCTGGATGATTGTGAGTCGGGAGGTTATCGGGTTGCCGATTTGCTGAAGGCACTCATTCACAGTTCAATCTTTTCAGGGACCGATCCATCATGAATTTTCCCAGACTCTTTATTCCTTCTCATTCCCGTCGCCGTTTTCTGCAAGGTGTTGGTGTCACCTTGGGATTACCTACTCTCGACTGGATTCAATCTCCCGCCTTTGCGAAAGATGAACCAACGCCGAAGCGGATGTTGCTGATTTCGAATAATCTTGGTGTGCTGCCCGGACCGTTTTTTCCAAAGAATTCCGGGCGGGGTTACACGCTGTCTCCGTTCTTGGGAGAGTTGAAGGATTTTCGGGAAAAATTTACGGTGTTCAGCGGGCTTTCGCATCCCGCAGTTTCGGGAGGTCATTCCACGGAAAATTGCTTCCTGACCGGGGCCAAAGATCCAACGGGAAGTGGCTTTAGGAATACGATTTCACTGGATCAATATGCTGCGGATGAATTGGGGCAGAAAACCAGGTTCAAAACGCTGAATCTCGGGGTGAACATTAATAAGGCCAATCGCAGTCTTTCCTGGACTCGGGATGGAGTGCTATTACCGGCCGAAGATACCCCGTCGGCCTTGTTCCGAAAGATGTTTGTGCAGGGGAGTCAAAAGGAGGTGGGAGAACGACTTCATCAACTCAAGAGCCGGGGCAGTATTTTGGATGTATTGGCCGAGGATTTAAAAGGTTTTCAGGGACAACTTGGCCAGGAGGATCAGGATCGGGTGGATCAGTACTTTACTTCCGTACGGGAGTTGGAGGAACGTTTGCATGTAGCTGGAGAGTGGGAGCAGAAACCCAAGCCCGTGACCGAATCTGAGCCGCCGAAGGATGTTCTGGACCGGGCATTGTTTTTTGAAAAGTTCGACCTGATGTTGCGGATGGCAGAGCTGGCGTTCGAGAGTGATTCAACCCGGATTATTACCCTGATGGTCGACGGTTTTGCCACTCCGGTTTTCAACATCAGTGAAGAGGAGAAATCCTTGAACGGATATCACAACCTCAGTCACCATGGGCAATCCAAGGCGAAGATTGCCCAGTTGGAGAGAGTGGATTTCCGGCAAATGCGTTTGTTGCGTGATCATTTTGAGAGACTTTCGGCCAAGGTCGCCAACGGAGCCAACCTTCTGGACCAAACCATGGTGCTCTTCGGCAGCAATCTGGGAGATGCGAATGTTCACAATTGCACCAATCTTCCCATCCTCCTTGCAGGTGGTGGCTTTCAGCACGGCCAGCATCTGGCGTTTGACCAACACCACAATTCGCCCCTAAGCAACTTGTTCGTCAGCATGCTCCAAAACATGGGC
>CAYSOI010000506.1:0-3437 GCA_964432425.1 uncultured Opitutales bacterium
GCGGCGAGGTCTTCCTGCATCTTTTGAAACTGTTCAGCCAGATTCGGTGGCTGCTCCGGTTTGTCTTCCTGTTTATCAGACTTACCTTTTCCTTCGCCTTCACCTTTGCCCTTGCTGGGCTTTTTGCTTTTGGTGGGGGGCTTCCGCAGCATGGCGGACATTTTGACCAGGTTGCGCAGGGAACTTTCGGCATGTTCCAGAGTGTCGTCCAACTGGTCCTTGGTTGCGGCAACCTGGCCTTCATGAATGCTCTTGGTCGCACTTTGCAGGAGTTCTCCCAGTACGCCTGGAAGCTTTTCCTTGTTCTCGCTGTAGAGGCGATTCATGTCCTTTTCCAGTTCATGAGCAATGTTGGCGACTTTGCGGCTTTGCTCCATGCGATCCGGGTGTTCAAGGGATGTTCCTGTATAGGTTTCCCGGAGAAGCCGTTTGTTTTCGTTGATCAGGTTGCGGAGTGGTATCTCCTTGGGATCTGGGCCTTCATTGCCTTCCATTGGTTTTTGTTCCGGCGGAATGATTTCAATGAAATAGATCCCGCTTCGAGCCCATTGAGGATCGGAGGGGCGATTGTCGGCCACCTCAACGTAATAGGAAAAGTAATCCCCGACTTCCAGATTCAGCTCAGATAGCTTCAAACTGCCACGCAGGGTCTTTTCTTTCTGGATGGGCTTGATAGGCATGGACTCGGCACGTTCACCACCAGGCAGCCGAACTTGCAGACGTGCTTCCGAAAGTCCGTAATCGTCCACAGCAAAGGCTTCGACGGCGAGGAATTGGTCGAGTTTCAATTGCTGGTCTTTGGCAGGTTTGCGAATTTCCACAATTGGTGGCTCATCCTTGATGATCTCCAGGGCCACTGGTTTCGACTGATATTCCCGGTTGTCCTTGGAACGAATCAGGACGGAGTAGGTGGTTTCTGCGGAGGGGATCCACTGGTGAAACCACTTGCCCAATTCGCCATCAATTTCGAGTTGGTTTTCTCCACGAACAAGATAGGCCGTGGATTCCGGAGGTTCGCCCAATACTTCCAGCTCCAGCAAGCTGCCTTCCGGCATGCGAATAGAGGTAAAGCCGTCCTGTTCAAATACAGGGACCTGGGTATAGGCTGGCGGAGTGATCTTCCAGGTGGCCTTTTCAATGGAGGGTGGAATAAAGGAGGTCAGCTCGTGCCAGGCACCGGTCAATTCTGGGGTCACCACACGATAGGAGACGGTATCTTTGATGCCGTAAAAATAGAACTCCTGAGCTGCCAAGGGGAGGATTTTTCCGCTCATTTCTGCAAAGTTTTCAGGCAAATCCTTCAGCAGGATCAAGCGGTTTTCATCTGCTTCAATGACTCGATGAATACCTGTGGTCCATTCATCGTCACCAGACAATTGAACTGCCTGACCTTTGGCAATTCCGTGCGGCAGGTTTGTTTCGAGAATGCTGCCGTGTCCATCTTTGACGGATGCCACAATCTTGAACTCCATGGGAGCGACTTCCAGCCCTGCTCTCAAACGCATGGGCTCTCTCTGCAAGGCTCCATCGCCGACACGGTACTCAATCGAAGCTTCACGGACTCCTCGAAAAATGTGGGCATGAATGGCAACATCTGCTCCTCGTGGGAATTCATCATCTCCCGGCTGCACAAAGAGACCGGAGACGGTATTGGCACTGAGATCGGCCCAGGAGTTGATGGCTTTCTGCACAGAAGGCAGGGATTTGCTGTACACCAGAAATGCACAGGAGGCGGCAATGCCGAGAAGGGCAAAGGTGCGAATGTTGGGCTTGGGAAGGATGGATTGGGCGAGCGGGATTTCTGCTGTTTTTTTGGCCGCTTCCTCCAAAACTCGTTTCTCCATGGAGTTGAGTTCCTCGGGCTTCTTGCGTTCCAGAAGGTCGACGGCACAGTTGTAGACATCCAGAAGCTCCGGGTGATCTGATTCTACTTTTCTGGCAATGGAGGTACGTTTGGGAGCGTTCAGGATGTTAAAAACAAACTGTCCCAACAGAAAGATCAGGCCAAACACGGCGATTCCCAGCAAGATGGCCAGCACCGTTTTCTCCTGCATCGGAGAAAGTCCGTCAATGTAGGTGAGTAAAAGAAGAAGTCCGGAGACCGACAAAAGCGTCAGCAGTAATGCCAACTGAGTTTTCCAACCTTGCAATTTGTCCGCCGCGGACCGGAGTTTTTTTTCTAAATCAGGCATGTATAGGAGTGTCGATTGGTTCTAGTTTGGAACAGTGTATTGTCAATGGAATAGCTGTATGGCGAGGGTTCTGGCCGATGTGTTTTAATCGGGTGTCCTGAATCCATCCAAACCTGGTGGGAACAGTCCAAACATTTCTTCAGCTTTTCGGACTCGTAACCTTCTTGGAGTGTTGAATGCAAGGGACTCTACTGCTGCCCGACCGATAGGTGTTCTTCCTGTAATTTTATAGTGATTGATCGCAAAATGTTCGTCCCAATCCTGTATTCTAGGATTGAATAACTGGTGTCGTTGCCCAGATGAAGGATCAGGTGCTGTAGTATTCGAAGATTTCCTAAGATTGCAACCGGGACAGGCTAGACAAAGATTGGTAAGGTTGTCGCTGCCTCCACAGGAAATAGGAATAATATGCTCGATATGGAACGTGGCCCCTTGCAGTGATTGGTGCATTTGGCAATATTCACAGCGATTGCCTGCCCTGCTTCTGACCTCCTGTGCTATGTACTGAGGAACACTCACGCCGGAGTCTTCCCGAGCAAACGACATGCGTCTGCTCGAACCAATGAGAGTTCTTCACTCATCTCAACAAGGGCTTCCAGCTCTTCCTTTTCTTCCCGGCTCAGCAAACCTTCGGTATTTCGGTCCATCAAGAATTGCAACCTTCGGTCTGTCGATCCGGGAAACTTCAGGTCGGTGATAGATTCCAACCAGTCCGAAGGGACATTGATTGTAGCACTCATTAGGTTATGATCTCGGTTAGGAATGATGGTGTCAAGTTTGCAGGAATGCCACGATGTCATATGTCAATAAACAAGACAGGCCGGGTGGATCTCCCGGCCTGTCTGATCATTGGAAAGATTTCCAGAGTCTTGCCTTAGGGAAGGCGTTTGACGCGAAGGTTGCGGAAAAGGACGGTACTCTTCGGATCGTGTGCCTGGATGGCGAAAGTGCCTTGGTCGATCTTGCGGGTAAAGGGCTTACCAGCTTTGTAACCTTCGGGCTCAGTGTAGTCGACGGTCACCTTGTCGTTGATTTTGATGACAACACGTTTGCCTTCGACACGGATGTTGTAGTCAAACCAGGTGTCGTCAGGAATCTCGGATTGGTCCACATTGACGACGCCATATAGGGAGCCGGTTTTCTTCGGGTCGTGGTAGTCGTTGCTGCAGACTTGAGCTTCGAAACCAATCTTCGGCCAGGATGATTCCTGGTACTCGGTATGGAAGTAGATGCCTGCATTGGAGT
>CAYSOI010000507.1:0-3436 GCA_964432425.1 uncultured Opitutales bacterium
GGGACTTTAAAAGATTGTCCGATTTGAGGAGGCGTGCTTCCTATAGAATAAAGAGGTAGTGGTTGAATAGTGCTTGAGTCTAATACAAGCCCTAGAACAACGAATAATATCGTTAACCCTAAACCTCTCATTTGATCTTTCACACCTTTGGATCCCAACCTTTTTGGTAGTCTCGGGACCAGAGTTTTTCGGTGGTGTCGCAGGAGTTGGTGATTTCGTTTTTACTGGGGTCGAAGTCGATGGTTTTGCCGGTGCGGTAGGAGATGTTGGCGAGGTGGCAGAGCATGGTGCTTTCCTGGGCTACTTTGATTTCGGAGGTGAGAGGTTCGTCGTTGCGGAAGGATTCGATGAAGTTGCTGAAGTGGTGAACATCGCCGCCGGGGCCGCCTTGTTTTTCGACTTCGTTGCCTTTGGCGTCGTAGATGGTATATTGGTTGCCACCTGAAAAGACGATGGAGCCGCCGTCTCCGTAGACTGCGGCGAAGGGTGTTTTTTCCCAGGAGCGGCGGTGGCAACTGCTTCCGCTCCAGATGGCGGTGCAGTGTCCGAAGTCGAAGACGGCTTCTCCGGTGTCGGGAGTTTCCTGGTCGTCATCGTGGTGATAACGGTCGCCGGAATAGGTCGCTTTGTTGGGGAGGTCGACCCCGAGTGCCCAGCGAACGATGTCGAGGGAATGGACACCATTGTTGGCCATTTCGCCGCCACCGTAGCTCCAACGCCAGTGCCAGTTGTAATGGACAAGGTTGTTGATGTAGTTGGTGTTGGGGACGGGACCTTGCCAGAGTTTGAAATCGAGGTTGGTGGGAATGGCTACTTTGCGGCCACGGCCAATGCTGGGGCGGGTGTTGGTGTACCAGCTACGTCCAGAGTAGATTTTGCCGATGACGCCTTCTTTGATCCGTTGTACGGCTTCGGCCACTTTGTCGTAGCTGCGACGCTGGTTGCCCATCTGAACCTTGCGTTTGTACTTCCTGGCAGCTTTTACCATTAGCTCGGCTTCCTGGGCATTATGGCTGCCGGGTTTTTCAACATAAACGTGTTTTCCCGCGGCACAGGCCAGGATGGTGGCAGGAGCATGCCAGAAGTTGGGGGCGGCAATGGTGATGGCGTCGACGGATTTGTCATCCAGCATTCTCCGAAAATCGGTTACACCTTCGGGGGCTTTTTCCTGGCCTTTGGCGACTTGGCTCAGACCACGAGCGATACGTTCCTTGTCCGGGTCGCAGACGTAGGCGATCTCGACGTCTTTCACGCCGAGAAGTCCGCGAATGTGGCCAAGTCCCCTGCCCAATCCCATGACGCCGACTCTCACTTTTCGTGAGGCGGCACCTGTTACACTCAAAACCCCGATTCCTGCGGTGGCGGCTGCACTGGCTTTCATTACACTTCGACGATTCAATTCATGGCTCATAATGTGGTCTCCTTGGGGGTTCTGAAAAATAACAATGCCGAAAATATAGAAAACATTTTGCAATTATCCAGCCAACGTTTTGCCTGATCTTACATTTATTCTCAGTGACCTAATGTTGGAATCTAGGCGTTAGCCGATAATTCCTAAAATCTATCTTATCTATTATCGCCTAAGGGCTATACTCCAACGGGTACTCTTTCGCTTCCCACACATTTTCAAAATACAAATACCAAACTATGAACAAACTGATCCCTCTCCTTCTGCTACTGCCAGCGATTTTGTTCGGTAAAGACAAGCGTCCGAACATTGTTTTCCTGTTCACGGATGATCATGCACCGCACGCTATCGGGGCCTACAATGGTTGGCTCAAATGCGTGAATCCCACTCCGGAAATCGACAAGCTGGCCGCGGATGGAATGTTGTTTGAAAACAGTTTTTGCACGAACTCGATTTGTGGACCTTCCCGTGCTGTGATCATGAGTGGGAAGCACAGCCACAAGAATGGGTTCATGAACAATGGAAATACCTTCAACTGGGATCAGCAGATCTTCCCAAAGCTTCTCCAGAAAGCCGGTTACCAGACTGCGATTTACGGGAAGAGTCACCTCAAGGGACACCCCAAAGGTTTTGATGATTGGGCCGTACTTCCCGGACAAGGTCTCTACTACAATCCGGACATGATCTTCCCCGGTGGGAAAAGAAAACGCATTGATGGCTACTGCACCGACATCGTGACCGACCTCGCTGTCGACTGGCTCAAAAACAAACGTTCCGACTGCAAGCCTTTCATGCTCATGGTGCAGCACAAGGCTCCCCACCGCAACTGGATGCCAGCTCTTCGTCACTTGGAACTGTACGACGACATCGAAATCCCAGAGCCGGATACACTCTTCGACAAATGGGAAGACAATGCTCCGCCAGCCCGTCATCAGGAACTGGAAATTGATCGTCACATGGACATCAACTACGACCTCTTCGTCGACCTGACTCCAGACTTCAATCAACCTGCTTCACAAAAACGTCAGGACCGTTCTGCCTGGCACAACCTGAAACGGATGACCGACGAGCAAGTTAAGAAATGGCGTGAGTTCTACGGACCCAGAGATGAAGCTCTTCACAAAGCCAAGTTGGAAGGGGATGACTTGGTACGCTGGAAGTTCCAACGTTATGCCAAGAACTACCTTCGCTGCGTAAAAGGTGTGGATGAATCCCTGGGGCGACTTCGTGCTACGTTGAAAGATCTCGATCTCTCGGAGAACACGGTTGTTATCTACTCCTCCGATCAGGGCTTCTACATCGGAGATCATGGCTGGTACGACAAACGCTGGATGTATGAAGAGTCTCTCAAAATGCCTTTTGTGGCCTACTGGCCTGGAGTGACCAAGCCCGGTTCCCGCAGCAAGCACCTGGTTCAAAACCTGGACTACGCCGAAACCTTCCTTGAAATGGCTCAGGCTCTGATTCCCGCCGACATGCAGGGCAAATCCCTGGTCCCCCTCCTCCAGGGTAAGAATCCGAAATGGCGGGATAGCATTTATTACCACTACTATGAGTATCCCAGTGTGCACATGATTCCACGCCATTACGGAATCCGTACGGAACGTTACAAGCTGATGCACTTCTATCAGTTTGGCCAAGAATGGGAATTGTATGACCTCCAATCCGATCCGGATGAAAAGACCAATCTTTATGGAAAGAAAGACGTCAAACAATTGACCGCCAAGTTGAAGAAACAACTCAAGGATCTGCAAAAGCACTACGAAGATGACAGCGATATCTCGGAGAAGCCACAGGAATGGCAGGACAAAGTTCGTCCCGGAACCGCTAAAAAGGAGTCTTAAGCCATGTTACCCGGAATCAAACAATTCGATTTAAACGGACGTGCGGCCATCATCACGGGTGGCTCCAAAGGACTTGGGGTAGCCATGGGGGCAGGCCTGGCTTCGGCTGGAGCCAACCTGATGCTGGTAAGTCGCAATCAGGAGGAAGCTCAGTCTGTTGCGGATGAAATTGCCAACGACTTTG
>CAYSOI010000508.1:0-3436 GCA_964432425.1 uncultured Opitutales bacterium
GGACCGGTTTGGTCGAGGTCCTTGAGGTTTGGGTCGGCCATGCCGAAGCGTTCGGCTGGGTTTCCGGCGAGGTTCAGTAAAGTGGTGTAGAAATTGGCGGTGGTGCGGTGTCCCAGCATTCCGTAGCCGGGATAGTCGACGAAGCGGCCGGATTTGAGTTTACCTCCGGCATCTCCAAGGATGACAAATGGCCATTCCCAGCAACGGCTGTGGTGACCTTCCGCACCGTCGGACATGTAGACGATCACGGTGTTGTCCAGCATGGTGCCGTTGCCTTCCGGAACGGATTCGAGTTGGCTGCAGAGCTTGGCGATTTGTTCGAAGTGGAAATGACGGATGTATTCGTAGGTTTCGGACCAGTCCATGCCGTTCTGGCTACCGCCGTGGCCAGTGTGGTGTTTGCCTTTTTTGAGGCCGAGTCCTGAGAAACAGATATCGAAATCACGGATACCTGCGGCAGAGGAGAGGGTCATGACGTTGGTCAGCCCGGAGATAAGAGCCGCTGCCCCAAGATCAAATTGAGCATCCAGACGATCTGTTTCGACTTCGGAGGTGTATTTGTCATTGGCGACCGGAGCATGTTTTCGAAGCGTTTTCTCGATTTCATTCAACCGGCTTTGACGATCACTAAGTGTATCAAAGGAGGCAAGGTAAGCTCCTAGTTGCTGCTTTTCAGGCCCTGCGATTTGTTTCTCGACTCGTTTGATATCATCGCGGAGAAAATCGAGGAGATTGCGTTGGGCCTGAAAGTCATTCTTCGCAGCTCCATCGGCAACACTGCCAAAGAGAGTTCCCATGGCTTGGTCGGGCTTGACCATGATTGGAAGAGGTTTGTTGGCTCCAATTGCAGAGATACTGTAGACTACACTGTTTTCAAGGCGTTTGGAGATGCCGAGCCCAATGTGCGGAAAAATGCCGCCAATGTGCTTGGCCAGAGCCCCATCAATTGTGGGGCCAAGGATCGCAGTGGATTCGCCACTTTGACCACGTCCGGCTCCAAAAGCTCCGAGTGCCTGGTAGTTATTGGAGTGGCCACCACCAGCAACACGTCCTGAAAGTCCCTGCAAGATCGTGAGCTTATCCTTCCATTGGGCAATTGGCTCAATGGATGATGGAAGTTTACGATCTTTCAGCGAAGCTTCAAAGAATTCACTGGGACCATTCAAAGGTTCCTGGCGACGGCGTTTTCTCTCAACACCTTCTGGGGAAAGTTGTTCTGGCGGCAAGCCATTACTCTCTACTACAAACACAAAACGCAAATTGTTCTGAGTTTTCCCTTCTGCTCTGGCCTGAAGTTGTTGAAGGATCGGGCTGAGGGCTACGGATCCAACTCCGAGTCCAGTATTTCTAAGGAATTGGCGGCGTGTGGTATTGAGCATCATCTTTGGCAAAGTTCGATTAAAAATTGTATGCAACCAGCAACAGAATCTACACGTGAATTATCAAAACGAGGGAGATTAGGACAACTTATCTATTCGCCAGTTCCGCATTGGGGGTTCGATACAGAAACGAATCGCTGGAGAGAATCGCAACTATGAGAGCGTTGAAACTGCCTTCACTGTCACGGTATGCTTTGTGGGCAGCTCGCAGGGATGCTCCGTCGCCAAGATTTTCATTCCGGCCAGTGAAATAGCGGAAAACATGACGGATGAAGACCTGCTCCACCCGTTCGCTGCTGGCCAATGCTTTCACAAAATCAATCGCACCGTTGGTTCTGACATGATCAATACGCTTGTCACCAGTCAGATGGATTCCGCCCTTGGCGTTGACAGGTTTCCCGAGCTCCTGAGCCCGCCAGCGGCCGAAGTGGTCGTAGGTTTCGAAGGGTAAGCCGACATCGTTCATGAGCTTGTGACACTGCCAGCAGTATTCCTCTTCAGTGACCGCCATTCTTTCACGAAGGGTCTGTTCAGGAGCTTCCGGAAGTTGTGCATCCACGGTGATCGGAATATCCGGGACAACATTCCCCAGCAGTCGCTCACGAATCCATTTGCCACGAAGAATTGCATGATTGTCTGTATTCATGGACCAGGCAACCAGCCAACTGGGTTGAGTCAGGATTCCGGCACGGGTATTGGAAGGCATTTCAATGGGTTGCTCGTCCGTCCATTTCCAATCCGGAGGGAGAGAGTAGGATCGGTGGGGACTCCCGCCAGCTTCATACTGGGTGATAAGCTTCTTGTTGGAATCATAGCGGGTGTTCACAAACGCTTTGTTGGTGGTGAGCAATTCCTTGAGCACTTCTTTGTCGTTCTTAAGAATCCAACGAATCAGGTTGTCTGTATCACTCACCAGGACTCTGGCTTTGTGACTTCGGAAGTCATCAGGGTTCTTGAAAACTTCAGGGGCTTTCTGGTATTCGAAGAATTCGTGAAAGAAACGCAGGATTCGAGGTTTCCGAACCTTGGGATCATCCAGCATCTTCTGAACTGCAGCTGCGACTTGCTCCCTGGTTTCCAGCTTCCCTTCCCTCGCCTCTTTGGCCAACCATTCGGGAGGACGTTCGTCACTCAGAGTGAAGGCAACCGCATTGGCGATCTCGGACTGTGTGAGGCGGGCTTTTCCTTCATCGTCAGGCTGTGTTCCCAATTCCGTGCGAAAGATCGCATCAGGAATCAGATAGACTGCCGCCAAGGTGTACCGAATGGCAGCGGTCCGCCCGGCATCTTCAATGGTTCGGTCCATTAAGGCTTTGAACCGGGCCATTTCATCTTCGGAGGGTTCCCGTTCGAGGACTTTGCGAAACTGGTTGTGAATGGCTTTGGTTTTGAGTTCATCGGTCAACTCAACCTTGGGATCAATCAGTTGAAGGTAGTCCTTCTTTGAGGCGATCATGGGCTTTATGGAGCCGTCTTTCTCGACAGTGTGGCCGGTGAGTCGCTCCAGGATGGTAAGAGCATTCCGCAGCAACTGGGAAGTGGTGGGCACGTCCATCATCGGGGCTCCCATGTCGTGGAAAATGAAGCGTGGATCGGGCGTAAAAGGGTTCCCAACCAGATTATCAAAACCCTTCGCCTGTTCTTTGCGGAATTGTTCGTAAAGCTCCACACTGTGACGGCGAATTCGGGGAGCGATGTTGAGGCGGGCTTGCTGATTTGGATCAAACAAAAGATCGTGCTGCACTTTGTTGCCGGAAATCTGCATGAGACGCTGGGTGAAGTTGCGGCGTGCACGTTTCATCTCAGCCTTGATCCAAGCCAAGACAGGTTCCACTTCGGCAGGCTTGGGCTGCGGCTCATCTTCCGGCGGCATTTCCTGCCCTTCCAGATAGTCCCGAACGACAGCCCAGCGTGACGCACTGGTGCTTTCCTTCATGTCCGGATCCAGCAGATCCAGAGCCAGGTCCCCTTTCAGTTTCTTAGGTCCATGACAGCGTATACAATGTTGCTCAAGGAAAGGTTTCACGTCCTTTTCATAAGCCGCCATATTGGCCTCA
>CAYSOI010000509.1:0-3431 GCA_964432425.1 uncultured Opitutales bacterium
GCTGGGGCTTGGCATCCCATGTTACCGATTCGCAATTCAGTGTTTATGGCATGGTCGGTGATGTGCCGAAATGGGACGAATCCATCTTACATGGCAAGTTCCCAGGGAAACCGGACACGGTACATTTAGGCTCCTTTCATATCCCGCAGGGAGTCCAGAAAGGTCGTTTTCAAATCAAGACTGAGGCCTTGACCGAATTTCTTCGAGATCACACAAATTCCGAAATCTCCTTCAAGGTGGTCCGCGATACAGTTGAATCGGAAAATGGTGGCCTGGTACACGGATTTGCAAGTCGCCGCCACCCGGTTTTACCACCTCCAACCTTGGCAATTCGTCAAATTAAGGTAATTCAATAAAAAGATAGATCACTCCAGCCATGAACTTTGAAAAACCCATTACCTTCGCCGCCATCTGTCTTGGCACAAGTGTGGGCGTGTTCACAGCTTCAGCAGAAGAGGCGGCAAAGTTGGCGTTCTTTGAGTCGAAGATCCGACCGGTGCTAGTTAACCAATGCTACGATTGCCATTCCAAGGAAGGCGGGAAGGCCAAGGGCGGATTGCAACTCGACTCCCGGGCTGCCTGGCAAGTGGGCGGGGAATCCGGGCCGGCCATCCTCCCTGGGAAACCGGAGGAGAGCTTGGTCATAAAGGCAATCTCCCGCAGTGGCGTCATCCCGGAGATGCCCCCGAAATCCCACTTATCCAAGAACGTGATCAAGGATTTTCAGAAGTGGATCGCCGACGGGGCGGTCGACCCGCGGGAAGGTGAGGCACCGGTCCATGCAAAGGAGACCATCGATATCGAAGAAGGCCGGAAGTTCTGGTCTTTCCAGCCCCGGCAAACTTTTAAGGGCAAGCCCTCCATTGACGGCTTTATCAAGCCCCAGGCCAAACGTGCCAAGGCCGACAAATTGGTACGACGCCTCTACTTGGATTTGATTGGATTGCCCCCGACCCTGGAAGAGCAGGCGGAGTTCCAAAAGCTTCATGACGAAGCCTCCCCGGAGGAAGCCGTCCGCACCGTCACAGATGAGCTCCTGGCCAAGAAGGAGTTCGGTGAAAAGTGGGCACGGCATTGGCTGGACATTGCCCGCTACGCAGACTCCAACGGCGGGGATTTCAACCTCACTTTCCACCAAGCTTGGAGGTATCGGAACTATGTAATCGAAGCCTTCAATAAGGACATGCCCTACGACCAGTTCCTGACGGAGCAAATCGCCGGGGATCTCCTACCCTACGACTCCCCGGAACAACGGAACCGCCAACTCGTCGCGACCGGATTCCTCATGGTCTCCCCCAAAATGCTGACCGAGCGGGACAAGGCCAAGATGCACCTCGACATCGCCGACGAGCAGCTCGACACCCTGGGCCGTGCCGTCATGGGGCTGACTTTGGGCTGTGCACGCTGCCACGACCATAAGTTTGACCCGGTTCCTACGGCCGACTACTACGCCATGGCCGGGATCTTCCATAGCACCCGGGTTGCGGACAAAGTGTTGATGAACAACGTCAACGTGACCGGCTGGACGAACACCGAGATGGAAATGGACGAGGCAACCCGCGAGGCCATGGAAGCAAGCCTAGCTAAGATCGCGGAGTTGGAAAAATCCATCAAGGAGAACAAGGCGAAGCTGAAAGTCGCGGAGTTGAACAATGTGGGTGTGGTTGTGGATGATTCAGAGGCAAAGACCACTGGTTCCTGGCGGAAATCCACCAACCGCAAAAACCACATTGGCGACCACTACTTAGTGTCGAAACCAGCCGCTGAACCCAACACCATCACTTGGAAGGCAAAACTCCCGAAGGCGGGGAAGTACGAAATCCGGGTCAGTTTCGGCGGGGGTGGCGGACTTGCCAAAACTGCAGGCTACTTTGTCACGCATATTGGCGGGGAGGAAAAGCTGGTCATCAACCAAACAAAAAGCCCCACCATCGGCGGCATCTGGTTCCCCATTGGCCAGTTTGATTTTGCCAAGGTTTCCATCAACGAAGGGGAGCCCGACGCGGTTATTGCCGAAATCCGCCTGACCGACAAAGAGGCCAACGGCCATCTCATCGCTGATGCTGTCCAGTTTATCCATATGGACGACCTGGGGAAGGAGAAGGAAAAGAGCCCGGAAGATCAGGAACTTGCCACCGAAACCAAGGAGCTGGAGGAACTCGTCAAAAAGCTCAAGGCCGAAGCCCCCAAAGTCCCGGAAGCCATGGCGGCGATGGAGAACACAGAAAAAAGCCGAATGGGCGACCTGAATATCCGTATCCGTGGGGAAACGAAGAACCTCGGGGCCAAAGTGCCACGCGGCTTCCTGCAAGTTGCCTCGGTTGCAGGTATGGAACTCCAGGAAATTGCGGCAAACGAATCCGGCCGCCTCCAGTTGGCCGGATGGATATCCCACAAAGACCATCCCCTGACCGCCAGGGTCATGGCGAACCGGATATGGCAGCAACTCTTTGGGCAGGGGATTGTCGTCACCAGCGACAACTTTGGAACTCTAGGGGCCAAACCTTCCCACCCAGAGCTACTGGATTATCTGGCAGGTGAGTTTGTAGAGAAGGACTGGTCGATGAAAAACCTCATCCGCAAGATCGTACTTTCCAAAACCTATCAGCAAGAGGCCAAAACTTTCGCTGCAGACAACCCGGACAACTTGCTCCTTCGTCACCAAAACCGCCGCCCGGCACCGGCTGAAACCATCCGGGACTCCATTCTCGCCATTGCCGGGGAGTTGGACCGGGAACGCCGCAAATCCGTGGTCAAACCTTTGGGAATGTACGCCATCTCCACCAGCGGAAGTCGCCATGCTTCCCTCGGCCAAACCGATAAACTTCGTCAACGCAGCATCTACATGCCAATTGTCCGCGGAGCTATTCCGCCCTCACTTGCCGTTTTTGGTCATCCCAACCCGGACCTGGTTACCGGCAAACGAGCCGACACCACTGTTCCAGCTCAGGCCCTCTTTATGATGAATTCTCCTTTTGTGCGGGAAATGGCGGAAGCCGTTAGCCAGAATTTCAGCGATGAAGGCCAACAGTTGGACAATATCCTCGACCAACTCTACCAAAGGATTCTCATCCGCAAAGCTGATACCCAGGATATCGAAATGGGCAAAAGTTACATCCACCAACTCATGGACAAAGGAAACAAATCCCAGGAGGAAGCCATCGCCTCGTTTGTCCAAGTACTCTTCAGCTCCACCGAATTTCGATTTATTGAGTAACCACCTTTCAAACTGAACATGAAACCCGAATGGAAAAGAATGAAACTGGATGTCGCGAATGGGAACAATTCGTGGCCATTTGCGGATATTCGTGTTCATTCGCGTTAAATAGAACAAAATTTCATCATGAAACCCTGCCATCAATTCACCCCTTCCTTGACCCGCCGTTCCTGTCTGCAAACCATGGGCAGCGGCTTCGGAGCTTTGGCCTTCA
>CAYSOI010000510.1:0-3429 GCA_964432425.1 uncultured Opitutales bacterium
AAAGATAAGGAATTGAAGGCACTGACCAAGCTTGCAGGAACATCAGAAAAAGAACGTGAAGAGCTTCTGGCTCAGCTGGAAGTAACCAAGAAGAGCCATGTGGCAGAATTGGTTAAGTTGACCCAACGCTTGGAAGCCGCAGAGAAAAGTGGAACTGCTCAAATGGCAGAAAGTAAGGCCGCTACTGTAGAACTTGGAAAAGTTCGTAAAGATCTGGAATCTAAAGAAAAAGAACTGGAGACCCTTACCAAGCTTTCGGAACAATCCAAAAATGAAAAAGCGGACCTGCTGGCCCAATTGGAATCTGCAAAGACCGCCCATGCTGCGGAGTTGGCTAAACTCAACATTGACCTTCAGGCTTCCAAGAAATCCGGTGAGTCTCACAAAGAAACATTGGCAGACTTGGAACAGGCTCAGAAGGATCTTGCCGTGAAAAGTACAGCTCTTGCTGAATTGGAAAAGAAAATGGAAGTCTTTGCCAAAGACAATAAAGAGCTTTCTGCCCTTAAGAAAAATTTAGAAGATGCTGACAAAACACGCCAGACTTTGACAGTTGAACTTGCAGGAAAAGTTGAAGAGCTAAAAGAGAAGGAAACCGCAAACAAGGCTCTTCAAAAGGAGTATGATGCACTTTCCTCCAAGCTGGAGCTTGCCAATAAGTCGGATACTGAGCGGGACCAGGAGATGGATAAGCTGGAAGCCGAGTTGGCCCAGGCCCGAAAAGATTTGGAAGACAAAGGCAAAACCCTTTCCAAAGTTCAGAAAGACACGGATTCTTTTATCAAGGATAACCAGAAAAAAATTCAGGAACTCGAAAAGCAGAACGCAGATCTTCTTGCTCAGGTACAATCTCGTAAGACTGACGAAAGTGCCGAACTGACAAAACTGCGTGCAGAGCTGGCCAAAGCTATGGAATCGGGTGATGCCCAAATGGAGAAAAGCTCAGAAGCCAATGCAGAGCTTGCCAAAATCAAAAAAGAGCTGGCAGCTAAAGATGCAGAAATGGCTAAACTCCAAAACAACACAGACAAATTGGAAAAGACCCTCAAATCCACTGCAAAAGAAGCAGATGCCCTCAGCAGCAAGCTGGAGGAAGAGGGGCAAATGGCACAGCAAAATAAGAAGAAAGCTGAAGAACTGGAAAAACAAAACTCGGATCTTCTTGCCGAGTTGAAAGCGATCAAAGAGTCTCAGGAAGTTGAAATTGCCAAGATCAAGGAAAACCTCAGCCAAGCCAGTAAAGCTGGAGAAACACAGCTGGCGAAAAGCACAAAAGCAGTAGCTGAGTTAGCGGAAGCTCAGGACGATTTAGCAGAAAAAGAGGCAACCATCGCCGAAATTCAAAAGAAATTGGATTCCTTTGATCAGGAAAAAGCCAAAATCCTTGCCGCTCAGAAAAATGCAGAAGAAGAGCTGGCTTCGGCTAGGTCTGCCATCACTCAGATGGAAAAGGTTATGGATCTCAATGACAATGCAAGTAAGGTCCTGACGACTGAGCTTGTCCTGAAGATAGGGCGGATTCGTGAACAGGAGAAAGCCAACAAAGACCTTCAAAAGCAGCTCGATGAGGTCTCTGAGCGGCTCAAGGTGGCGCAACGCCCGGACAATTCCACAACAACCAAGGAACTGGAACAACTCCAGGCAGAGCTGGCCAAAGTTCGCGATAATCTTTTAGAGAAAGAAAAGGCCTTTGCTGCACTCGAAAAGGAGAATGGTACGGTGGCTGCGTCTACCAAGGGTAAATTGGAATCACTGGAAAAACAGAATGCCGACCTTCTTAAGCAAATCGAGAACAGCAAAAGCACACATTCAGCAGCCCTGGCAATACTTGAGAATGCATTGGCCGACACCACGGAGAAATTCCAGGAGGCTCAAAAAGCCAACAACCAGGTCAAAATGGTCAAAGACCCCGAGGTGAAGAATCAATTAGCCCAAGCCAAACGTGATTTAATTGCGGCAAATCTCCAAATTTCTGAAAAACAGAAAGCGATTAATGCTCTGTTGGATGAGAAAGCTGAGTTAAGCACTCAACTTCAAAAGCATAAAAGCCTTCCAGAAAATACAGATCAAGAGGCGACACTTCTTGCAGAGAGTAATGCATCTCTTCAGGCAGATCTCAATAAGCAGAAAAAGGAGATTCGCTTCCTCAATTCTGAGCTGACTAACCTTGAGGATAAACTACTGGAACGCTTCAATTCTGACCGTCAAGCCAAGCAACAGATTGAAACATTAGAACAATCCTTGCAGCAAGCACGGGAAACCATTGCGACTTTGAAGAAACCATCTGTTGTTCATTCTCCCGATGGTCAACCTGCCACGAACCCACAAATGGCCGAAGAACTCGCCAAGCAGCAAACACTGGTTCGTTTGCAGGAAAAGCAACTGGCTGAGCTTCTCGACGCCCAGTCTAAGCAAGCCTCCAGAGCCAATGCGGCCCAAGCCTCTTTGCAGGAAACTGTGGATCGCCTTGGTAGGCAACTGACTACTCTAGAGTCGGAAAAAGAGACCCTTCGTTCTCAACTGACAGACAGCAATAAAACAGTGAGTTCCTTGAAAGAGCAACTGGCTGGCAATCCGTATGCAACATTGCCGACTGCGCCTCTTGCCAGAACTGCCCCTGATCAGGACCTTCAGGTTAAACTGGATCTTGCCAAAGCTAATGAAGAAGAACTTCGAGCCCGATTGGAGCAAACCAATGAGCAGAAGCTCAAGCTCTCGGAACAACTGGTATTGACCGAGAATACTTTGAGTAGAACCAAGGCCCAATTAGCTGACAGCCAGAAACAGGTTCTGAATAGGGATGTTTCCTCTCCTCAGGAAGCGCAGCTTAAAGAGCAGCTAAAGGAATTGGAAACTGCTTTTGCCACGTATCGGGCATCTACCCAGGAAGACTTCCAAAAGCTTCAAGTGAAACTGGCTCAAGCCAATAGTAGTCCAGCTCCATCGTCTGGTCCGCAATTGCAAGCTCTACGCAATCGCCTTCAGGACTTGATTGCCTCCAGCACCAAAACAAAAGAGACCCTGACCAGGATTCACAGTGCTCTGTCGGATGCCAATCGCCAAAATTCCGATTTGGAGGCTGAGCTAATTCGCCAAAAACAAGCGAATCAGAAGCTTCGTCAACAGTTTAACCATTTCCCGGAAACCCGTTCTCTTCTGGCAGTAGACACTTTGGCTACCCCAATTGAAGATGATTCACGGGTGAGAAAACTTGAAATTGCTCTACAGAAAACTCAAACCAAGCTGGATGAACGTGAGAAGCAGTTTGAGAACGTGGTTTCCCGCATGAATCTGCTGATCCAAAGGTTGAAGCAGCCCCGATAAACCTAATTTCCGCAGCTTGGAGCAGGTAACACTCCTGACTCTTTATAAAAATTGGAGTATTGGAGTATTGGAGTGAAGGGAGTAGACTCACCCTCTGGGTGAATG
>CAYSOI010000511.1:0-3426 GCA_964432425.1 uncultured Opitutales bacterium
GGATGGCGACAAGGGCGGGGACGACTATGACGGAAGAGCGATTCCTTTGATGCTCAACTATCGCATGGACTGGACCCCCAATGATGTTTTTGGACTCTACGCAGGTCTGGGAGCGGGCTTTTCCTTCAATGACATGGACAAAACATCGGGAACTACTGCCAGTGACGATGGAGTGGATTTTGCCTACCAAATTCAACTCGGCACAGCGCTGACCTTTGCAGAGCAATACCGCTTCAATCTGGGATATCGATATTTGAATACGGGTGATATCCTAATGGTCGATGGAGATCACAATATCATCGACCTCGGATTTCACTATGAATTCTAATTTAGACTCTATCTAAAATTTTACAAAAACCTCCAGTTTCTTAGCTGGAGGTTTTTTATTTATCGTAAAAAGAGAAGATTTTACCTGGACTGAGAAAACTTGGAAATTCGCAATTCAAAGGTTGTCGAAAACGAATTGACTCTCTCTCCCCGTCATCTTTTATCAGCGGCGAAACTTACTATGAAAATAAAATTAGCGTTTTTAGTATTACTGGCAACCCTTGCCACCGCGAAGATGTATGCTTCACCATTCGGCATTGGCGTAGCTTTTGGAGGGACTTCCTCCGGCAGTGCTCTGAGTCCTGCCAGTAAAATCATGGTTCCAATTAACATTGGTACAAACTTTAGACTGGAACCTTATGTTGGGTATCAATCCGTAGACAACGGAGCGACAGATGAGGATTTATTCCAAATAGGAACCGGGGTCTATTTTAAACACAGTCTCTCCGTCGATGTAGGAATTTACTATGGAGCCAGTTTGGGCGTTGTGAATTTTGACGATGGAGTGACAGATGACACCGGTTTTAACATTCGCCCCAACCTTGGACTCGAATACTACTTTTCTGATAGATTCGCTATAGGTGCAGATATCGGGTATACTTTTTTTGAAGTGGACACCTTGGAAGCCAATGGAACCGATTCCTTTGCAAACTTGAGAATCTACTTCTAATTCCAGTTTTATAAATTGATTTCTGAAAAAGCTCTCCCTTCAAACAGGAGAGCTTTTTTATTCCTGAACTCCCCGCTTACTGAATCCTCCATGAATATCCTAAAGTCGACCTGCACAATACTCCTTAGTTTTCTTTTCGCCACTGAATCCATGGCACAACGGCCTAATGTAGTACTCATCCTGGCAGATGACCTGGGTGTAATGGATCTTACCAATGAAGGTAGTACATTTCATGAGACTCCCAATATTGACCGTATTGCAGCGGAAGGGATGAAGTTTGCTCGTGGTTACGCAACTTGCCAGGTGTGCAGTCCTTCCCGAGCCAGCATCATGACGGGCAAGTATCCGGTGCGTTTCCCCATCACCGACTGGATTAATTCCAGCGGAGGTGGCCAACCTGAAAAATGGAGGAAAAACACCAGTCACCTACCTGCAGCTCACAAACTCGCTTTGCCTCTCGAAGAGATCACGATCGCCGAAGCATTGAAAGCGGCAGGGTATGCCACCTTTTTTGCCGGAAAATGGCATTTGGGTGGAGAAGGGTTTTATCCAGAAGATCAGGGCTTTGATATTAACAAAGGCGGTCATGAACGCGGCTCTCCCCCAGGAGGTTTCTTCTCTCCCTACAAAAACCCAAAACTGGAAGACGGACCTGAGGGAGAATTGTTGCCCTTACGCCTAGGCGAGGAAACCGCCAGTTTCATTGAGGCGAATCAGGATCAACCATTCTTTGCCATGTTGAGTTTCTACATGGTCCATGCCCCGGACCAAACGACTTACGAACTTTACAAAAAGTATCAGAAGAAAGCCTTGAAGAACCCTGAACCCAAGGAACGATTCCTCAATGATGTCCGCATTCCGGTACGCCAGGTACAGGATAACCCGATCTATGGCGGGATGATGGAAAGCATGGATGATGCCGTCGGCATTGTCCTCAATAAGCTCGATGCCTTGAACATTTCCAGCAATACGATCGTGATCTTTACTTCAGACAATGGTGGTGTGTCAGCCGGTGATGCCTACTCGACCTCGAATTTACCTCTTCGTGGAGGAAAAGGCATTGAGTACGAAGGCGGCATTCGGGAACCCTACTACATCCGTTGGCCAGCCAAGGTCTATCCTGCAATCAACAAGACTCCAGTTACGGGAACAGACCTCTACCCCACCATTCTCGATGCCTGCGGTCTTCCATTATTGCCCAAGCAACATCTCGATGGGGTCAGCCTGCTGCCTATATTGAAAGGTGAAGAAATTGAAGATCGTCCCATCTTCTGGCATTATCCTCATTACAGCAATCAAGGTGGAGAGCCCACCAGCATCATCATTGATGGAAACTTGAAATTGATCGAAGATTTGGAAGATGGCTCCCTGCGTCTCTTCAATGTTCGCCGGGACAAAGGAGAACAGAACGACCTGGCCAAAGACCGCCCCGATGTTGTGAAAAAACTCAATGCCAAACTTCAGGCATGGAAGACAGAAACCAAGGCCCGCCCCATGGCGAAGAACCCAAAGTTTGATCCAGAGAAATTCAAACAGCAGGCTCTTCATAACCACACCAAGCGGAAAGAATCCCTGGAAGCCTTTCACAAGAAACTGCTCCATCCAACAACCGAACCCCCAAAAGACCAGCCCGTGACTTACCGCAGCCAAGCCTTTCGAGGCAAATGAGCTGAGGGGAACCGATTATAGTGGTTCTCAAAAATAATTCCCAATTGTTATGACGAAGTTCTCGGAGGGGCTGTTTCCTAACTACCTGAAGAATGGGCTGTTAGGAAACCGCCCCTCCAGGTTGCGTGATAGAGTTTCGGGAATGTATTTTGAGAGATATATAAATACAAACGGGCTGGGGAAAGCCCGTCATATTTACGCCCCTGTGATCACTTGATTGATTACAACTTCCGGATGACTGCGTAGTAACAACCCAACTTCCCTTGAGGCACTGTGAAGTACGGAGACAATTGATGTTTCCCTTTGGTCAGCTTTGTGGTGAAGGAAATATTAGTGGCATTCCCCACAACTTCGAGAGTCTCCAGTTCCTTGCCGTCAATTCGAAGGGTGGCATGGCTGGCTTGGATGGGATTGCCGTTGTTGGCACGAAAGGCTTTGGAGGCTCCGGGGACATTTTCACCCGGAGGTAATTCTGCATTGATGGGCTTGTTCGATTCCACAGGCCAACGGCGGACTGCAATCTGATAGTTGCCTTCTTCCAGAACCTTCAGTGCCCAGTGACCGTCGTGATCAATCTTGCGAGGCTTTCCCTTTTTGCTTCCTGCAGTGCCTCTGCGAATGTGCCCCTGGTTCCATGGAGTGAGGGCTCCTTGAATCCAGTCATGGCTGGTTAAGGAGACTTCCGGGTGATCGGGGTGACCGACGTGCAACTCGGTCGTCTGTGCAAAGGTTGGTTCCAGCTCTGCCCACCATTTTTCATA
>CAYSOI010000512.1:0-3425 GCA_964432425.1 uncultured Opitutales bacterium
CTTGAATGAAGGGGACACCCACTTCGGCAAGTCGACGGGCAAGGAGCATGCTTTGACCAAATGTAGTTCGGCCATACGCTCCGCGTACTTTTTCGGGTTCCAGGGAAAGATCAAAGGCCCGGCGGGCTTCCGGAGAAGTCAACATGCGGTAGGCTTCCAGATTCTTCTGATCCTGAGCCAGGGTGCTGTTGTTCTCAAAAGCGCAGGCCATGTCGTCCAGTTGTTTCATGAGCAAGGTACGATCCGCCAGTCGCTCGGGGGAAAGTCCGGGAATCAACTGCAGACTTGGAATTTCCATCTTTCCGTCTGCCGCACAACGGACAAAGAAGGGGTCATTGGCTGGACCAAGCTTTCCGGCACCAAATCCTGGAGCCCGGTCGCAACGGAAGCCGTGGCTCAATGTGGTCAGCGGGGCAACTGAAATGAAAGAGGGGACGCCTTCGCGTTTGATCGCTTTGGAGTAGATGGCTCCGTAAGTGGGTTCCTGAGCCGGGCCGGATTGGCGAAACCCGGTTAGGGGAAGCATATCATGGGAACCACTGAATTTGGTGGAACGAACAATGGAGAATTTGTCCAGTCGTTTGGCTAACCCCGGAATGATCTCAGTAAAGTGTACTCCGGGAATGGCTGTCGGAATGTTGGCAAAGGGACTCTTGACTTCCGAGGGAGCATCGGGCTTGGGGTCCCAAAGGTCGATGTGACTGGGCCCACCCCAGAGCCAGATCAGAATGGTGGATTTGGCCTTTCCATTGGAAGCTTGCACTGCGTTGGGCAGGCCCGCAAGAAAAGGGAGTGTCGCCCCAGCTTTGACGAATGCCCGGCGTGAAAACGGTTGACTGGGGGCTGATTGAAATGATCCGATTTCTAGCATTGTTGTGTCGTGGTTAGATGTACAAGTTACACCCGCTCAATGTAGATTCCCATAAAAAATGGGACAGGAATGTCGTTGGGCTTAAAAGTCGATATTGGTTTCAGGGAGGGCTTCCCTGAGGGTATCCAACTGTGTATGGGAGAGCCGGTTATTCTCCAGAGTCAACTGCTTGAGGAGGGTCAGGTTTTCCAAGGGAGAGAGGTCTTCAACCAGGTTTTGCCCGAGGTAGAGCTTTTGGAGCTTGGTGAGGGGAAGCAAGGGCTTGAGGTCTTCGATTTCGTTAAAGGAAAGATCCAGCTCCGTGATATTGGTAAGTCCTTGGGAAAGGTCGCCAGGTTTGGATTCGGAGTCTTTAGCAGCAGGCTCCGTATTTGGACCACTCAGCGGGGTAATGTCTTTGAATCCATTGAAGGATAGGCTCAATACCGATAGATTCGTCAACGCCCTCAGCGGGGAAATGTTTTTGATTTCGTTCACGGAGAGGTTGAGCTCCCGAAGGTTGGTCAACCGCTTCAATGAGGTAATTTCTTTGATTTTGTTTCCCCAAAGATTGAGTACTCTGAGGTTGGTCAATCTCTGGAGCGGGCTGATAACCCGAATGACGTTCACGGAGAGATTCAGTTCCTTGAGGTTGGTCAACCCCTGGATGGGGGTAATATCCCGAACTTTGTTCACCGAGATGTTCAACACCTTCAGGTTGGTCAGCTCTTGCAGTGGGGTGAGGTCTTTGATGTCGCTGTTGATGATGTTGAGGACCTTGAGGTTGTGGGCATGCTCCAGTCCTGCCAAATCCCGCAACCATTCTTCATCATCCTTATCATCTCCCTCAAAATCGATTCTTTCGAGCTCCAGCAGATGAGTTGCCGTCAAATTCCCCGATGGGCGATTGATCTTATTGCGAACCAGTTTCTCGAGATTGGCGCAGGCAAATTGGATGGACTTTGTATTCTGCTGGGACTCACTACCTTTCTTCCCTTGGAGAAAGTCCAACATCTTCTGGTTCAATTCCTCTAAATACTCTCTCATCCTCTAGACTCAGTGCCACTTCTCCGACCTATGGAGTTCTTTTGCTTTTCTATCGTAATCCTCTTCTTTGAAATCAGGAAATGTGAGCAGTCTACTATTTTGCCATGAGTTTCCTAATCTTTGTATCTATCGCTGGGAAAAGTTTTATTCCAAAACCCCAGGCACCTGTCAACTAAAGACGCAAGAGGAAACAGGAGATGAAGCCGCCCTTGCCGGAAACCCCAATGAAGGCAAAAGGAATGATTTCTAAAAGATACTTCTCCGATAGCCTGTATTTCTTCACAGAATTTCGCCCCAGGATAACGCGACTGGCTGTTTCTGCCCAGAAGTAAACAAGTCCAGAGTTGGAGGCCAGGAGTTTCCCAAAATCAAACAATCACGTTTGAGACCACATCTCCGTGTACATCGGTGAGACGGAAGTCTCGGCCAGCGTAGCGGTAGGTGAAGCGTTCGTGATCGATGCCGAGCAGGTGGAGAATGGTGGCGTGGAGATCGTGGATGGAAACGCGGTCTTTGATGGCTTTGAAACCGAAGTCATCCGTGGCTCCGTGGACAGTTCCACCTTTGATGCCACCTCCGGCCATCCAGAGAGTAAAGCCCCAATGATTGTGATCACGGCCAGCGGTGGCTCCGCCGCCACCGGTTTGCATTTCAACAGTCGGGGTCCGACCAAATTCACCGGAGCAAATGATGAGGGTTTCGTCCAACATGCCACGTTGTTCGAGATCATTGATTAGAGCGGCAAGTCCCTGGTCACATTGTTTGGCAACCTTGGCATGAGCCCCTTTGATGTTGCCGTGACTGTCCCAGGGTTGTCCATTGCCATGCCAGATTTGCACAAAGCGGACTCCACGTTCCACCAGGCGACGTGCCATCAGGAGTTGGCGATTCTGCACTCCAGGGCCGTACATTTCCTGAATGTGCTTGGGCTCTTTACTGATATCAAAGGCATCGGTGGCTTCGACTTGCATCCGGTAAGCCAGTTCAAAGGATTGAATTCGGGTTTCCAAAGACGCTTCACCCGGACGCAATTCCAAGTGCCGATGATTCAATTGCTGAAGAAGGTCAAATTGACGGCGTTGTTCTTTGTCGGAAAGTTGCCGGTTGCGAATGTGGGAAATGAGTTTCTTGGGGTCCTTTTCTGCAGTATTGATCAATGTGCCCTGATATACACCAGGGAGAAAGGCCGAACGCCAATTGTTAGAGCCTCCGACTGGAAGGCCTCCGGGACACAATGCAACATATCCCGGCAAGTTCTCATTCTCGGCTCCCATACCCCAATTTAGCCAGGAGCCCAGACTTGGCCGAACCAAACGTTGTTCGCCAGAGTTTATCAACATGAGCGACATTTCATGGCTGGGCAACTGGGCATACATTGAGCGGATGACCGCCATTTTGTCTACGCACTTGGCCAGATGTGGAAAAATCTCGCTAACTTCGATGCCGCTTTGGCCATGCTTTTTAAATTTGAAAGGAGAGGGAAGAGCAACTCCAGTGCGGCGTTCTGTCTGGAGGTTGTCGTAAGGAA
>CAYSOI010000513.1:0-3422 GCA_964432425.1 uncultured Opitutales bacterium
ATTTTTTTTAATTAGTCCATCTTGGGCATAAAAGACATCAGCTTCTGGAGGTACAAAATCGAAACCTCCAGAGATGGCAAAAAATGGCAGACCGTCGCCGACCAGTCTCAAAACACAAAAGGTGGAGATACGAAGGACGAATTTGAAGCCAAAGATGCCAAGTTCCTCCGAGTCACCATCCTGAAGCAACAAAGCAACAAATGGGGCAGCCTCTGGGAGATCAAAGTGACCGGGCCCGAAATCAAATCCATTTTCCCAAAGGTCGACCAGAAGGTGATCGCCGCCCAAAAGAAAGCGGATGCCTACAAATCAGGAGGCAATGTCCCGCCAAAGATCATAAAGCTGACTGCGGAAGAGGAACAAATCCTCAAGGATGTGAAAGTCCCGGAAGGTTTTGAAGCCACTCTCTTCGCTCCTGCCGCCACTGCCAATTACCCTGTGTATGTGGGAGCGGCGCCGAACGGAGATTTGTATGTCTCCAGCGATGGCAATGGTTCATTGGGCAGAAACTCCAAACGTGGCCGCATTCTTCGACTGCGTGACAATAACAATGATGGTCGGGCCGATGAAGTGACTGAGTTTGTCAAAGAGATCGACTCTCCCCGCGGCATTGTCTGGGACCATGATCGCCTCTATGTTCTCCACCCTCCTCACATCACCGTATACTTTGACAAAGATGGTGACGGCGTTGCCGAAGATTCCAAACGCCTGATCTCCGGGATCGCCTTTGGATTCGACAAACGTCCACCTGATCACACCACCAACGGTCTCGAACTCGGCATTGACGGCTGGATCTACATCGCTGGCGGCGATTTCGGGTTCATGGATGCTGTCGGCACGGATGGTCGTCGTCTTCAACATCGAGGCGGAGGTGTTATACGTTTTCGTCCCGATGGAACCGGTATGGAACTCTTCGCCACGGGAACCCGCAACATCCTGGGAACCCCAACCAGTCCCCTGCTCGACATCTTTGCCCGTGACAACACCAATGACGGCGGCGGCTGGAATGTACGTTTTCACCACTTCAGTGGGCTCGAAGATCATGGCTACCCACGCATGTACAAGAACTTCGGCGACGAGCATGTAAAACCACTGGCCGACTATGGCGGTGGCTCAGGATGTGGTTCCGTTTACATACATGAGCCCGGATTCCCAAAAGAATGGGCACATGCTCCCTTCACCTGCGACTGGGGACGAGCAGGACTGTTCCACCATACTGTTGAGAGACAAGGTGCAGGCTTCATCGAGACCTCTCCACCCAAAGTCTTCATTAAAGTCACCCGCCCCACCGATGCGGATGTGGACGGAATGAGCCGCGTCTACCAAGCCAGCTGGAAAGGCCCCGCCACCTTCAATTGGGCAGGTCCGGAACATGGCTACATCACCCGAGTCACTCCCAAAGGCTACCAGCCTGAACCTTTGCCGGACTTCAATAGCTTGTGTGACTCCAAACTGGTAGAACTCCTGAAATCTCCCAGCCATGTTCGCACTCTTACCGCCCAACGTACACTTCTACGGCGTGACGAATCGGCAGAAACCACCCAGGCACTCCTGGATTTGGCGGGGAACAAGAAATCCGAACTCCGCTCACGAGTGGCGGCACTCTATGCGATTTCTCAACGTGGACTCGACAGCCAAGCCGGCAAGTCCGTGATTGAAACGATCCGACCCCTGGCCTCTGACAAGGCACTCCAACCATTTGTCATGCGGGCCCTTGGCGACATGGGTATTGACCAAGTCACATCGGGAAAAACTGGCACGGCACCAACGGACCTATTGATTGCAGGTGCAGAAAGCAAAGATCCCCGCACTCGTACAGAAGCCATCATCGCCGCAGCCCGCCAGAATAACAAAGCTACAGCCAAAGCCATTGCCCAAAGCCTCGGAGATGATGATCCACGCATCGCTCACACTGCCTTTCGAGCTTTGGCGGTCTTGCAAACTCCTGAGCCTTGCCTGGAGATTCTCAATACATCCGGTAGTACAGATGCACAAAAGCAGGGAGCTTCCTTCGCACTCATGCGGATGCACAATGCGGAAGTGGTGGATAGCTTGATCAAAGCTCTGGACTCCGCTCCAGAAGATTCCAAAGCCCACATCCTTTCCGCCCTCACTCGACTCTATCATAAGGAAGCTGAATGGAAAGGCGACAGTTGGGGGACGCGTCCAGACACTCGAGGCCCTTACTACCAACTCACAACCTGGGAAGAATCGGAAAAGATCATGAAAGTTCTGCAAACCGTTCTGGAATCTTCCCAAGCTGAAGAAGCGGCCAAGCTGGTTGCCGAAATGAGCCGAAACCGGATTCAGAACAATGCGGCTCTGGCCAAGATCGTTGAACTGGCGTTGAAGAATGACGCTCTCGTTTCGACCGCAGTCTCTCAATTGGCCAGTACCAATGACATACCAGCCAAAGCCGTGCCCCTGCTTCTCAAAGCGGCTCAGAATGAAAAGTCTTCAGCCCAGGTTCTGGCGCAGAGCATCACCTCTCTGACCAAGGTCAACCACCCGGAAGCTTTGACCGCAACTTTAGCAGCTCTGGATCACCTCTCCACCAAGAAAGGAGAAGGCAAAGCTCAATCTGCTGGGACCAATGCGTTTTTGAAAAACAACAAGCTCGACAGCCAACATCAGGCCCTGGCTGACATCGCCGCTAAAGATCCCAAAGCCAAGTGGGCTCATGCCGGACTCCTGGAACTTGCCTCCCGCAAGAATGCAAGCCCAGAAGCCAAAGCCACAGCCTCCCAGGCGATCCAGCAAGCATGGTTGAATACTGACAGCAAACTGCTCCTGATTCAACTGGCGGCAGATCTTCGCAATCATTACCTGGATGGCCAGATTCGTGCGGCACTCTACGATACCGATAAGAATGTGGTTAAAGCCGCCCAAAATGCAGCCAGACGTCTCCGCATCCAGCTTCCCGGAGAAGACAAAACGCCCAAGCTTGCCACCCTGAAACCTGAAGAAGCCATTGCTCAGGCATTTGCCATGAAAGGGGATGCGGGTTTGGGCGAAGCTGTTTACATTCGAGCAGCTTGTGCCACCTGCCACACCACCAGCATGGACCAAGCTCAAAAAGGTCCCTACCTCGGCAACATCGCCAACACCTACCGTCGCAAAGACCTGGCCGAATCCATCATCAATCCCAACAAGTCCATAGCCCAGGGCTTTGCCACCAACCTGATCACCCTGAAAGACAAGAGTGCTCTCATGGGATTCATCACCAAGGAAGGTGCCGATGAAATCCGCATTCGGGATGTAGCGGCAAAGGAGCATACCATCCCCAAATCCAAGATCGCGGACCGCAAGACCTTGCCCACCTCCATGATGCCTCCTGCCCTGTTGAACAACTTCACAGTCAAGGAGTTCGCCAGCCTCCTGGACTATCTGGAGCAGCTTTCGAAGAAAAATTGAATAGGATC
>CAYSOI010000514.1:0-3409 GCA_964432425.1 uncultured Opitutales bacterium
AATCTCCCTGGCGGGATTCCCTACATCATTGGGAATGAGGCGGCGGAGCGTTTCTCGTTCTATGGGATGCGGGGCATTCTGGTGGTTTTCATGACCACCTACCTGATGCAACCGGAAGGCATGCTGGATGTCTTCAGTGAGGAAAAAGCCAAAGAGTACTTTCACCTGTTTGTGGCTTCGGCCTACTTTACTCCGATCCTCGGAGGCATTCTTTCGGATGCCTGGCTGGGGAAATACCGGACCATACTTGCCCTTTCCATCGTGTATTGTGCAGGACATGCCTGCCTGGCATTCATGGGAGTGGTCGGCGATACAAAAGCCTGGCTACTGATTGGACTGGTACTGATTGCGATTGGTTCCGGTGGCATCAAACCGTGTGTCTCTGCCCATGTGGGTGATCAGTTTGGCAAGACCAACAGTCACTGGCTTCCGAAGGTATTCGGCTGGTTTTACCTGTCGATCAACCTGGGTGCGTTCATGAGTGGGCTGCTCACACCTTGGCTTCTGAGAGCCAAAGCCGGAGCGGAAGTGCATCCATTCCTCACCTTGCTGGTAGGGGAAAAAGCAGAAGGCGAAATCCTGTTTGGTCCCCACTGGGCATTTGGTCTACCCGGCATACTGATGGCCATCGCAACGCTGGTTTTCTGGATGGGGCGCCACAAGTTCATCCATGTGCAACCCCCGGAAAAAGCGGAAACTTACTTCAAGCAAAAATTTTCCAAGGAGGGATTAGCGGCCATGGGCAGAGTCTCCATCATCTTCTCCTTCATCGTATTGTTCTGGAGTCTCTTTGACCAAATGGGCTCCACCTGGATCTTTCAGGCCGAGGAACTCCAAAGGCAGATTCCCAAGTGGATTCCCTTCTTAGGTAATGAGATTTACCCGGAACAAATCGGTGCGGTCTTTAATCCCTTATTCATCCTCATTTTGATTCCTGTTTTCAATTACGGCATCTACCCTGTCATTGATAAATTCTTCCCTCTTACTCCACTGCGGAAAATCGGGATTGGCTTGTTCACCATGACTTTTGCCTTCGGTATGATTGCCGTCGTAAACATGTCTCTGGATGCGGGCAACCAACCTCACATCGGATGGCAAATTCTAGCTTGCGGCATTATCACGGCGGCTGAAGTGATGATCTCCATCACAGGCTTGGAGTTTGCCTACACCCAGGCTCCGCGATACATGAAGTCCTTTGTTCTGTCCTTATTCCTATTGGCCGTTTCCCTTGGAAACTTCCTCACCGCGGCCTTTACCCACTTTCTTACCGATGAAGCTGGGAAGGCACTTCTGAGCCGCACGGAAGAACTCTGGTTCTGGACCGGGCTGATCTTTCTCACTGGCCTGATTTTCATCCCTGTGGCCAAACGCTACAAGATCAAGGAATACCTACAGGAAGAGACGGATTTGGTGATTGAGCCCCACGGGTGATCTTTGTAGGATCGGGGCTTGTTTAGATTAATGGATGTGAACGCCTACGGGCGATTTATGTCAAAAGCCCCCTGATGAACACCCCGGATAAATCTGCGCAAATCCTGTTTCTTTTGACACTGGGTCTTTGTGGTTATGTTGGCTACGGCCCAAAGTTGGAAAAGAAGGCAACAGAGCCACCCCCACAACCTGTTGTACAGGAAGAAACCGAGCCCGAACCCGTGCATGATTGGAGGGACCTGCTTCGTGAACATTGCCAGACTCTCCTCGACACTGCCGATGCAGCCAATCAGGACTACGCATTGCACAATGTTTCGGAACTGGAAAATGAACTCGAATACCGCATTGAGGAAATCCGGCGCAACATCCCTCGACTGCTCGACCAATTGGCTTCCCTCAAAGGAGCCACCAATCTGGCCTGGCTCATGACCAAGGACAAGGTTTCCGGCTCGACAGAATTCCCTGAACTTCTGGAAAAACGCTTCCGCCCTGCCCTTCAGGAACCCATCCTCGACCTTCTCTCCGACATCGAAGGCGGTCTCCTACTCCTCGAAGACCAACTCAATACCGAGTCGACCAACCTGGCCACCGAAGTCCTCACCTATGTCGAGACTCAGGAGATTCCCGTCGACAACTCCGCAGAAAAACTACTCCTGGAATTCCGGAAAGATCATGAACAATTTCAGCTCCAAACGGCGGAAATCTCCACCTTGACCACTGCCGGACTCTTCGGAGCCAGCCTGACCGCATTATTTCTCAAACCCTCACTCACCCTGGCCAGAAACGTACTGGGGCACATCTCTGGAAGAATGGCGACCGCCACTGGCATCGGCACAGCCGCTTCCGTCGCCGATGGTCCTTTTCCATTTGGCGAAGCGGTGTTGGTTGGGCTCGAAGTGGGCGGTGCAATCTGGAGTGGATATGATCTTCACAAAGCCCAAGTCGTTTTGAAACGGGATTTGCAGAACCAACTCAATGCCTCACTGGATCAAGTCCAGTCCCGCATTCGAGCCACCTTGTACCAACGCATTGAAGAAAGCCTGGAAAAGCACAATCAACAAAACCACCAGATTATCGCAGCTCTGTTTGAACCCGCTCCAGTGGTGACTCAAACCACACAATCGAGATGAACAATCTGTCGAAACGTCTCGGTTTTCTTTGTTTGGTTTGGGCACTCTCCAACCCATTGACCGCCCAGGTTGCTCCCGCAGCCAAAGCTGCCGCCACGGCCATCGACCATGCCCTCAATGCCGCCGCAAAAGTCAGTGGACGCACCCTCCCTCAGGAAGCCAGAATACTGGCCTTGCGTGAACTCGACAAAGCCGCACTCAAACACGGACATCAAGTCCTGGATGCGGCCAGAGCCGGAGGTCTCGAACTTCTCGAAGTCGCCGCCAAACACGGCGACGATGTCTGGACCTTCAGCGCCAAAGTTCCTGAAGCCGCCCGTCTTCTGGCCACTCGTCCCCATGAACTCCTCCCGCTGACCCGCCGGATCGGCACTGAAGTCCTGGAAATTGAAGCCAAAAACCCAGGTCTGGCCAAGAAGGTCGTCGAACATTTTGGTGATGATGCCGTGAAACACCTCGCCAAGAACGCCCCCCCCGAAGACATCGCCAAACTTGCTGGTTTCGCCGCCAAAGCCGACAATCCTGCCACCAAAAAACTTCTTCTGCAAAACTACCTGGAAGGTGGCACCCGGTTTCTTGCCAAGCTCCCGGCCAAACACATCCTCGCCACAGGACTGGCCGCCTCCATGATCATCGGAACCCACCAAATTTCCGATGGCATTCAGGAAGGCCTCATCACCACCGCCAAAGAAAGCCCGGAAGTCTTCGCCAGCACCGTAGACCGCCTCCTCTTCTGGCTGGCTCTCCCCTTTCTCATCTACTTCGGAGGCTGGGCCATCATGAAGCTCATCAAAACCGCACGTAGCTGAACATCTCCAGTTAACATAAATCTATATTTGGCTTTATCT
>CAYSOI010000515.1:0-3408 GCA_964432425.1 uncultured Opitutales bacterium
AGAATGAATCCGCAGGAAATCTCTCACCAACTGAATCAGATTCAACAGAAACACCCGGATAGCGAAATCTGGGTGACCACTTCACGCAGAACACCTCAAGATGTCGAAGCCGACCTTCGTAACCGAAACTTTGCCTATCGGCATCTTTACTCTGAGGAACCCTACAACCCGATCCCTGCATTCATCCATCTCTGCGACCATCTTTACGTATCCACCGACTCCACCTCCATGCTGAGCGAATGTGTGTCCAACGGCAAAGCCAAGGTTTCACTTATCGAAACCACTTGCTCGGCGAAACATAAAGCACTGGCCAGCAACCTCAAACAACTCAACCTGATCGACACGGACCGAAAAATCGACATTTCCGAGTACCTTCAAAAACTCAACCACCTCCTGCAACCCGATGCCTGAACTCATAACTCTCAAAGACAAAATCCGATTTGCTTTGTTACCCAAGAAGCAATACCTCGGGTATCAGGCACGAAGAGCCAGCCGCAGAGGTGAACCCGAACTCGAACTCCTTAAATTCCTCATCCCCAGAGGCCGCAATGCCATTGATGGCGGGACTCACAAGGGGATTTACTCCTGGTACCTTTCCAAATTCTGCGCCCAGATTCATGCCTTTGAGCCCAATCCCATAATGTTCAACTATTTGCGTCAATCTGTGCCGGACAATGTATCTTGTTACGAAGCCGCACTATCCAAGGAAACAGGTCACGCCACTTTCCATATTCCAACCAGTAAAGGTCGATTTCATTACACCCAGGGAAGCCTGCTGAATGTCAGTGGTGCAACGGGGAAAGAAGAGATTCATGTTGATGTGCATACGATCGACCAGCATAATTTTGAAGATATAGGCTTTATCAAACTGGACCTGGAAGGAGCCGAACTGGACGCACTCCAGGGGGCGGAGAAACTCATTGAACGAGACCGCCCGGTCATCCTGGTGGAAGCGACAGGTGTGGGTGGAAGCTCAAAGGAAGAGCTAAACACCTACATTGTGGGGCTAGGTTATGCTCCCTTGGTATTTTCTGATAATAGACTCAGGTATTTCGAGAAAGACGCAGGCAGCAGAATTACTCACAACTGTTTCTATTTACCCAAGGAGTGATTACATTTGACAGGTTGATCCACCTCAGGAAGATGCCGTGATCCTTCCGAGGATATCCTGTCTACCCTTTTTCGAAAATTAATGAGTAATCATTCTCGTAAGTTACGTATTGCCCAAGTACTGCCTGAACTCAATGAAGGCGGCGTTGAACGTGGAGTCGTTGAGTTAAACCGTGAAATGGTTAAACGTGGCGTCGAAAGCATCGTGATCAGTAAAGGAGGGGGGCTGGCCAAACAAATTGACAGGGATGGCGGCATTCACGTCCATATGGATGTATGCTCGAAGAACCCATTCTCCGCCCCGGCGAGATCACTGGAACTGCGACAAAGGCTTCGGGAACTCCGGCCAAATATCCTGCATGCACGCAGTCGCGTCCCTGCATGGTTGTGCCGGTTTGCCAACCGACCTCTCAAGATCCCGTTTGTAACAACGGTGCATGGAATCAATAGTGTCAGTCCATTCAGCAAAGTCATGACAACCGGGGAACAGGTCATCTGCGTTGGCGAACCTGTCAGGCAACACATCATCAAACACTACAATACCAACACCGAAAAAATCACCGTCATCCCAAGAGGAGTGGACCTCTCAGTTTTTAACCCGGAAGCCGTGAACCCAGAGGAAGTGCGGTCATTTCGAGGTAAATTGGGGCTAGAGGACAAATTTGTAATCGGCTCGGTGGGAAGGATCTCCAAGGTAAAAGACTTTGAAACCGTGATCTCCGCAGTGGCTCATTTGGGCAAATCCTACTCTGACATGGTCGGCCTCTTTGTAGGCGGCACTTCCAGAAAGCGAAAATCTTACGCAGAAAGCTTGCAGAATCTAGCCGATACATCTCACCCGGAAGGCATCGTATTTACAGGAAGCCAATCCAACATGCCCATGGTATACAGCTGTTGTGATCTGCTGGTCAATGCCTCTCCTCTCATGGGAAATGTAGCCAGAACCTTACTGGAAGCCATGGCCATGGATGTCCCGGTATTGTCTATTAAACTAGAAGGAATGGAGAAATTGGTAAGAGACGGCGAGAATGGATACATCTTCAATAAAGGGGACCACCGGGACCTTGCAGAGAAGATCACGATGGCACTAGAGAATCCCCCCCAGTCCACGCCAGTCCATCCCGTACGAGTTCACACTCGACAGCATGGTGGATTCAACACTTTCCGTCTATTCATTGTTGACGCAATAGTTCATTCCCCTCGACTGCATAGGACAACTGTTTCAAAATGCATAAAAGTAATCCTCTAAGAGTTCTTCAAGTTCTCCCGGAACTTAACTCTGGAGGCGTAGAACGCGGGACACTGGAGGTGGGAAAATTCTTGATTGAACAAGGGCATGAATCCATGGTCATATCAAATGGAGGCAGGCTCGTTCAAAAATTAGAACAAGAGGGCAGTCGGCATATTACATTACCGGTTCACAAAAAGAGCCTGACCTCATTAAGGTTAGTACAATTACTGCGAGAGATTATTGAGAAAGAATCTCCCGATATAGTACACTTTCGATCCAGACTTCCCGCATGGATTGGTTGGTTGGCATGGAGAAAGATGAATCCCCAAACCAGACCTAGGCTAGTAACAACATTCCATGGATTTTATTCAATAAATCACTACTCAAAAATCATGACAACAGGAGAGGTGATTATATGCGTTTCAGAGAGTATAAAACAGTACATTCTAAATCACTTTCCAAAGGTATCCAAAGAGAAACTTAATGTTATCCATCGGGGAGTTGACACCTCTGACTATTATCCAGGGTATCAACCTTCTGCAGATTGGCGAACTAAATGGAAAGGAGAATTCCCCCAAACAGAGAACAAATATCTTGTTACTCTCCCTGGCAGAATTACACGTTGGAAAGGTCAGCTGGATTTACTGAAAATCATTACAGAATTAAAGCAAAGAAACGTGCCAGCACACGGTCTAATAGTTGGAGAACCACACCCAAGAAAGTTTGAGTATTTTAATGAATTAAAAGCTGCCATTTTGCAAACTGGCTTAAAACAAGATATCACCTTGGTAGGCCATCGGTCTGATATTCGTGAAGTATTAGCCATTTCAGATGTAGTCCTTTCACTTTCAACAGATCCGGAAGCGTTTGGTCGAGCCTCTCTGGAAGCACTGTCTTTGGGTAAACCCGTAGCAGGCTATGATCATGGCGGAGTCAAAGAGCAACTGGATGCCATGCTACCATGTGGGAAAGTACCTGTAGGAAATACGAACCAGATGTGCAAACTACTTGATAGCTGGTATAAAAACCCGGTACTCCCAACTCGAAACAATCCATTTACCCTGGCA